>NZ_JBIRXG010000036.1:0-57873 GCF_044388685.1 Streptomyces sp. NPDC020192
CTTTGTACTCACCCTCTCGGGCTTTCCTCCGGGCGCTTCCCTTCGATCTTGCGTTTCCGACTCTATCAGACCTTTTCTCGATCCGATTTCCTCGGTGCTTTCCGGGTTCCCCGCGTTCTTTCGCGGTTTTCCTTTCCGGCGGTTCCGACTTTATCAGAAGTTCTGAGTCGGTTTTCCCACCCGGTCCGGGGCACCCGTGTCCAGCGCATGAAGTGCTGGGGTTCCCGGTTGGGCAGAGCCGTAAACCTACTGGAGCGGGGCGCCTCGATGCAAATCGAGGCGCCCCGCTCCGGGTTCGCGTCGGCCAGGAGCCGACGGGGCGTCAGACCTCCACGACCACCGGGAGGATCATCGGCCTGCGGCGATAGGTGTCCGAGACCCACTTGCCGAGGGTGCGCCGGATGAGCTGCTGGAGCTGGTGGGGCTCCACGACGCCGTCCTGGGCGGACCTCTCCAGCACCTCGGTGATCTTCGGGATCACGTCAGCGAAGACCGAGTCGTCGATGCCGGAGCCGCGGGCCTGGACGTGCGGGCCGCCCGTGATCTTGCCGGTGGAGGCGTCCACGACCACGAAGACCGAGATGATGCCCTCGTCACCGAGGATCTTGCGGTCCTTCAGGGCCGGCTCGCCGACGTCGCCGACGGAGAGGCCGTCGACGTAGACGTAACCCGCCTGGACCTTGCCGGAGATCTTGGCCTTGCCCTCGATCAGGTCGACCACCACGCCGTCCTCGGCGATGACGATCCGGTCGTGCGGCACGCCCGTCAGTGCGCCCAGTTCGGCGTTCGCCCGCAGATGGCGCCATTCGCCGTGCACCGGCATCAGGTTCTTCGGGCGGCAGATGTTGTAGAAGTACAGCAGCTCGCCCGCCGAGGCGTGGCCGGAAACGTGCACCTTGGCGTTGCCCTTGTGGACGACGTTGGCGCCCCAGCGGGTCAGGCCGTTGATCACGCGGTAGACCGCGTTCTCGTTGCCGGGGATGAGGGAGGACGCCAGGATCACCGTGTCGCCGTCGACGATGCGGATCTGGTGGTCCCTGTTGGCCATGCGCGACAGGGCCGCCATCGGCTCGCCCTGGGAGCCCGTGCAGACCAGGACCACCTCGTCGTCGGGGAGGTCGTCCAGCGTCTTGACGTCGACCACCAGGCCGGGCGGGACCTTCAGATAGCCGAGGTCGCGGGCGATGCCCATGTTGCGGACCATGGAGCGGCCGACGAAGGCGACCCGGCGGCCGTACTCGTGGGCGGCGTCCAGAATCTGCTGGATGCGGTGGACATGGCTGGCGAAGCTCGCCACGATGATCCGCTTGCGGGCGCTCGCGAAGACCTGGCGCAGGACGTTGGAGATGTCCCGCTCGTGCGGGGTGAAGCCCGGGACCTCGGCGTTCGTGGAGTCGGTGAGCAGGAGGTCGATGCCCTCCTGGCTCAGCCGCGCGAAGGCGTGCAGGTCGGTGAGGCGGTTGTCCAGCGGGAGCTGGTCCATCTTGAAGTCGCCGGTGTGCACGGCCATGCCGGCGGGCGTGCGGATGGCGACGGCCAGGGCGTCCGGGATGGAGTGGTTGACGGCGACGAACTCGCAGTCGAAGGGGCCGATGCGCTCGCGGTTCCCCTCGGCCACCTCCAGGGTGTACGGGCGGATCCGGTGCTCCTGGAGCTTGGCCTCGATCAGGGCGAGGGTCAGCTTGGAGCCGATCAGCGGGATGTCCGGCTTCTCGCGGAGCAGGAACGGGACACCGCCGATGTGGTCCTCGTGGCCATGGGTCAGGACGATGCCCTCGATGTCGTCGAGGCGGTCCCGGACGGACGTGAAGTCCGGCAGGATCAGGTCGATTCCGGGCTGCTCCTCCTCGGGGAAGAGCACTCCGCAGTCGACGATCAGAAGGCGGCCGCCGTACTCGAAGACCGTCATGTTTCGGCCGATCTCGCCGAGACCGCCGAGCGGGGTGACCCGCAGGCCACCCTCGGGGAGCGGCGGGGGTGGGCCGAGTTCGGGATGCGGATGACTCAAAAGACTCTCCTCACCACACGCGCCACGTACCGGTCGGCACGTGGCGCGTGAGACGTTCGTGCATGAGCAGTTGTCGTTGTGGGTGCGGGCACCGGTGGCCCGCTGGTTCGTTCGCTCTTCTGTTGTCTCTTTGGTTGTCTCTTCAGTTATGAAGCTTGTGAAGCGCGGGTGGTGCCAAGTCTGTTGTCAGAGATGTACCCCGCCGGCGGCAAGATCGATCTTGAGTTGGGCGATCTCCTCGGGCGAGCACTCGACCATGGGCGAGCGCAGCGGCCCGGCGGGCAGGCCCTGGAGGGCGAGGGCGGCCTTGGTGGTCATGACGCCCTGGGTGCGGAACATGCCGGTGTAGACCGGGAGCAGCTTCTGGTGGATCTCGGTGGCCTTGACGACGTCACCGGAGACGTACGCGTCGACGAGGGCGCGCAGGTCGGGGGTGACGAGGTGGCCGACGACCGAGACGAAGCCGACCGCGCCCACGGAGAGCAGGGGGAGGTTCAGCATGTCGTCGCCGGAGTACCAGGCGAGGCCGGACTGGGCGATGGCCCAGCTCGCTCGGCCGAGGTCGCCCTTGGCGTCCTTGTTGGCGACGATCCGGGGGTGCTCGGCGAGCCGGACGAGCGTCTCGGTGTTGATCGGGACGCCGCTGCGGCCGGGGATGTCGTAGAGCATGACCGGCAGGCCGGTGGCGTCCGCGACGGCAGTGAAGTGGCGGTACAGGCCCTCCTGCGGGGGCTTGTTGTAGTACGGCGTGACGACGAGGAGGCCGTGGGCGCCGACGCGCTCGGCCTCGCGGGCCAGCTCGAGGCTGTGGTGGGTGTCGTTGGTGCCGACGCCGGCGACGACGTGGGCGCGGTCGCCGACCGCCTCCAGTACGGCTCGTACCAGGTCCGATTTCTCCGCGTCCGTGGTGGTGGGGGACTCGCCGGTGGTGCCGTTGATGATCAGGCCGTCGTTGCCTGCGTCCACCAGGTGGGCGGCGAGCCGCTGCGCGCCGTCGAGGTCGAGTGCGCCGTCCGCCGTGAAGGGCGTGACCATGGCGGTGAGGACCCGCCCGAAGGGGGTCTGCGGAGTCGAGGTCGGAGCCATGGGTAACACGCTACTCGGTGCTCCGTGCGGGGTCTGCCCGTGGGGTGCCGGGAAGGTCAGGACAAATGCGGATCCCGGCACTGCCTGCTCGGGGGTTCAAGCAGTGCCGGGTCCGTTTGATCAGGCTAGATGAACTTCTCTAAATGCCGCAATACGGACACTTCGCCAGGCTGATCCGTACATCCGTTCCGAGTGGGGGAACAAGGCTTCGTAGACCCGTCGTCGACCTTCGCAGGCCGGTTACGGGGCCACACGCCCGTTCGCGTTGAAGGCGGCGTACGTCAGCGGCATGAGCCTGGCCCACTCCGCCTCCATCTTCTCGCCGACCATCTCGATCTCCCGCTGCGGGAAGGACGGCACCTTGGCCAGCTCGTGCTGGGTGCGCAGGCCGAGGAAGTGCATCAGGGAGCGGGCGTTGCAGGTGGCGTACATCGAGGAGAACAGGCCGACGGGGAGCACCGAGCGGGCGACCTCGCGGGCGACGCCCTCGGCGAGGAGCTTCTGGTACGCCGTGTACGCCTGCTCGTAGGACTCCGCCAGGGTGCTGCTCACCGTCTCGTGCTGGGCCGGGGTGCCCTCGACGAAGACGTACTTGCCGGGGCGGCCCTCCTGGACGAGCTTGCGGGAGGTGCCGGGGACGTAGAAGACCGGCTCGAGCTCGCGGTAGCGGCCGGACTCCTCGTTGTACGACCAGCCGACGCGGTGCCGCATGAACTCGCGGAAGACGAAGATCGGGGCGCTGATGAAGAAGGTCATCGAGTTGTGCTCGAACGGGCTGCCGTGCCGGTCGCGCATCAGGTAGTTGATCAGGCCCTTGGAGCGCTCGGGGTCCTTCTTCAGCTCGTCCAGGGACTGCTCGCCGAGCGTGGAGACGCGGGCGGCGAAGAGGACGTCGGCATCCGACGCGCTGGACTTCACGAGCTCGACGGTGACGTCACTGCGCAGGGTGAGCGACTCGGGGGTGGTCACGGGGGTCCTTCCCATCACTTCTTCAGGTTCGCGCCCACTGTACGGGGCGCCTCTGACAGCGCCGAACGGTGACCGTGCCGTGACCTTGTCGATGATTTTTTCGGACATGGGCACCTTTTCCGTTACTCGAGCGTCTGTATCAGTGAGGCCTGAGAGTTCGGCTTCGAGAGATTCGAGAGGAGAGGTACCTCCCATGTTCCGTCGGCGTGAGCCCGTGCCCTTCGCCTTCCTGGCCGAGGCGGACAGGTTCCGCAGCAATGTCGCTCCCCCACCGCGCCGGCGTGCGTCCGCCGGGCAGATAGCCGGGCGCTGGCTGCTGGGCCTCACCATCGTCGCCGGGCTCGTGGGCTCGCTGGTGCTCGGCATGCCGGCGCTGTCCACTCCGCCCAGTACGCCCGTGCAGCAGTCGCAGGCCTCCGACGGGCACTGACCCTTCCGGCGGTCCAAGGGTGGTGGGCGAGAACACGGCCGGATAGCCTCACCGGGCACAGCCCACGCAAGGACTGAGTGAGGACCAGCCGTGCCCCTGCCCTTCCTGACGGCCGACCGCACCTTCGAGGCCGCCGCCGAGAGCGCGTTGCCCTACGACGACCGGGAGCGCTGGCGGCGCCCCTACCGCCCCGGGCCCTGGCGGGTGGGCGTGGCCGCACTGGTGCTGCTGGCGGCCTCCTTCGTGCTGTTCGCCGCGGTCGCCGTCGCCCTGACCGGCTCGGTGACCTCCGCCGGGGCGGTCCTCGGCGCGGCGCTCGTGGTCATCGCGGGTGCGCTGCGGCTGCTGCGCATGGGCGTGTGGGTCAGCGAGCACGGGCTGCGCCAGGTCGGCTTCCTGGTGACGCGTACGGTGCCGTGGGCGCGGGTGGTCTCGGTGCGGACGGTGCAGCGGCCGGTGCGCTGGCTGGGACTGCCCCGGACGGTGCAGGGGCAGGCGCTGGCCCTGGTGCGGGCGGACCGGCCCGCCGAGGAGACGACGCCGCTGCTGACCACGCACACACTGGACTTCCTGGGCCGCCCGGCCGCGTTCGACCGGGCCGCGGACATGGTGGAGGCGTGGGCTGCGGAGTGTGGTCCCGGGCGCGGCTGACTGAACGGTGCCCTGTGCTGGTGCCGGCCGGGGGTGGGGTCGGGCGCGGCTCACCGGGAGGTGCCGCCTTGCTTCGGGTCGGGAGCCGCCCCGGCGGCACGACTGCCCTCAGCTGCACAGGGTCGGCTCAGGCCTCGACAGACCGTCCGTCCTGCAGGGCGATCGCCCGTTGCATCGCCTTGCGGGCGCGGGGGGTGTCGCGGGCGTCGTGGTAGGCGATGGCCAGGCGGAACCAGCAGCGCCAGTCGTCGGGGGACGCCTCGGTCTCGGCCTTGCGCTTGGCGAAGACCTCGTCGGCCGAGTCGCGGTCGATCCGGCCGCTGGGCAGGCGCTTCAGCTCGTCCACGGGCAGGCCGCCCTCGGCTTCGAGCAGGGCGGCGAGGGCGTTGGCCTTGCGGACGAACTGGGTGTTCTGCCACAGGAACCACAGGCCGATGCCCGGCAGGATCAGGACCGCGACCCCGAAGGTGACGGTCAGGACCGTGCCGGTCTGGATGAGCATGACGCCGCGGCTGCCGACCAGGACGAAGTAGAAGACCAGGACGGCGGCCGTGACGAGGTAGGTGATCTTCGCGCGCATCGGGGAGTCAGTCTCAGCTCAGGTCCAGGAAGTGCTCCAGGCCGAAGGTCAGGCCCGGAGTGGTCACCACGCGGCGGGCGCCGAGCAGGATGCCCGGCATGAAGCTGCTGTGGTGCAGGGAGTCGTGGCGGATGGTGAGGGTCTCGCCCTCGCCGCCGAGCAGCACCTCCTGGTGGGCCAGCAGGCCGCGCAGGCGGACCGCGTGGACCGGGATGCCGTCGACGTTCGCGCCCCTCGCGCCCTCCAGGGCCGTCTCCGTGGCGTCCGGCGCCGGGGCCGTACCGGCCGCCCGGCGGGCCTCGGCGATCAGCTGAGCCGTGCGGGTGGCCGTACCGCTCGGCGCGTCCACCTTCTTCGGGTGGTGCAGCTCGACCACCTCGACCGACTCGAAGTACGGCGCGGCGATCTGCGCGAACTTCATGGTCAGGACGGCGCCGATGGAGAAGTTCGGCGCGATGAGCACACCGGTCTGCGGGGACTCGGCCAGCCACCCCGTCAGCCGCGTGAGGCGCTCCTCGGTCCAGCCCGTCGTACCGACGACCGCGTGGATGCCGTGGCGCACGCAGTAGTCGAGGTTGTCCATGACGGAGTCGGGGGTGGTCAGCTCCACGGCGACCTGGGCGCCGGTCTCCGCCAGCGTCTCCAGCTTGTCGCCCCGGCCGAGGGCGGCGACCAGCTCCATGTCCTCGGCGGCCTCGACCGCCCGGACCGCCTCGGACCCGATCCGGCCCCTGGCACCGAGGACCGCCACACGCAGCTTGCTCATCTTCTTCGTTCCTTACGGGAGGTGTGTCAGGCGACGGCGTCGTGCAGGCGTGCGGCCTGTTTGTCCTTGAGCGGGCCGATGACCGACAGCGACGGGCGCTGTCCCAGGATGTCGCGGGCGACCGAGCGGACCTCGTCCGGGGTGACCGCCGCTATCCGGTCCAGCATGTCGTCGACGGACATCTGCTCGCCCCAGCACAGCTCGCTCTTGCCGATACGGTTCATCAGCGCGCCGGTGTCCTCCAGGCCGAGGACGGTGGAGCCGCGGAGCTGGCCGACGGCGCGGGCGATCTCGTCGTCGGTGAGGCCATTGGCGGCGACGTGGTCGAGTTCGTCCCGGCAGATCTTCAGCACGTCGTGCACCTGGCTCGGCCGGCAGCCGGCGTACACCCCGAACAGGCCGCAGTCGGCGAAGCCGGACGTGTACGAGTACACGCTGTAGGCGAGGCCGCGCTTCTCCCGGACCTCCTGGAAGAGGCGGGAGGACATGCCACCGCCGAGGGCGGTGTTGAGCACGCCCATGGCCCAGCGGCGGTCGTCGGTACGGGCGAGGCCCGGCATCCCGAGGACGACATGCGCCTGCTCGGTCTTGCGGCCGAGCAGCTCGACCTTGCCGGAGGTGCGGATCGTACGGCGGCCGTCGCGCGGGGCGATGGGCCGTGCGCCCGTGTCCCTGAGGGCGCCCGCCTTCTCGAAGGCCGCGCGGACCTGTCGTACGACCTTGTTGTGGTCGATGTTGCCGGCGCAGGCGACCACGAGGTGGGTCGGGTCGTAGTGCTTCTTGTAGAAGCGGCGGATGCGGTCGGCGCTGAGGGCGTTGACCGTGTCGACCGTGCCGAGGACCGGGCGGCCGAGGGCGTTGTCGCCGAACATGGTGTGCGCGAACAGGTCGTGCACACAGTCGCCCGGATCGTCCTCGGTCATGGCGATCTCCTCGAGGATCGCGCCGCGCTCGACGTCGACGTCCTCCTCGAGGATCAGCGAGCCGGTCAGCATGTCGCAGACGACGTCGATGGCGAGCGGCAGGTCGGTGTCGAGCACGCGCGCGTAGTAGCACGTGTACTCCTTCGCCGTGAACGCGTTCATCTCGCCGCCGACGGCGTCGAGGGCGGCGGAGATGTCCAGCGCGCTGCGCCGCTCGGTGCCCTTGAAGAGCAGGTGTTCCAGGTAGTGCGTGGCGCCGTTCAGGGCCGGGGTCTCGTCGCGGGAGCCGACGTGCGCCCAGATACCGAAGGTCGCGGAGCGGACCGAGGGCAGGGTCTCGGTGACGATGCGCAGGCCGCCCGGGAGGGTGGTCTTGCGGACCGTACCGATGCCGCCCGTGCCCTTGATGAGGGTTTGGGTACGGGCGACGGCCCGCGCCTCCGAAGAGGGGCGGGCCGTCACCTTGGAGCTACGGGACGTCACTGCTCGGCGTCGTCCTTGTTCTCGTCGTTGCCTTCCTCGCCCTCGATCACCGGAACGAGGGAGAGCTTGCCGCGGGAGTCGATCTCGGCGATCTCGACCTGGACCTTCTGGCCCACGCCGAGGACGTCCTCGACGTTCTCCACGCGCTTGCCGCCGGCGAGCTTGCGGATCTGCGAGATGTGCAGCAGACCGTCCTTGCCGGGCAGCAGGGAGACGAACGCACCGAAGGTGGTCGTCTTCACGACCGTACCGAGGTAGCGCTCGCCGACCTCGGGCATCGTCGGGTTGGCGATGCCGTTGATCGTGGCGCGGGCGGCCTCGGCGGAGGGGCCGTCGGCGGCACCGATGTAGATCGTGCCGTCGTCCTCGATGGTGATCTCGGCGCCCGTGTCCTCCTGGATCTGGTTGATCATCTTGCCCTTGGGGCCGATGACCTCACCGATCTTGTCGACCGGGATCTTGACGGTGATGATCCGCGGAGCGTGCGGGCTCATCTCGTCGGGCCGGTCGATGGCCTCCATCATCACGTCGAGGATGTGCAGGCGGGCGTCGCGGGCCTGCTTGAGGGCCGCGGCCAGGACGGAGGCCGGGATGCCGTCCAGCTTGGTGTCGAGCTGGAGGGCGGTCACGAACTCCTTGGTGCCGGCGACCTTGAAGTCCATGTCGCCGAAGGCGTCCTCCGCACCGAGGATGTCGGTGAGGGTGACGTAGTGCGTCTCGCCGTCGATCTCCTGGGAGATCAGGCCCATGGCGATACCGGCGACCGGGGCCTTCAGCGGCACACCGGCGTTCAGCAGCGACATGGTGGAGGCGCAGACCGAGCCCATGGACGTCGAGCCGTTGGAGCCGAGGGCCTCGGACACCTGGCGGATCGCGTACGGGAACTCCTCGCGCGTCGGCAGCACCGGCACGAGCGCGCGCTCGGCGAGGGCGCCGTGGCCGATCTCCCGGCGCTTCGGGGAGCCGACGCGGCCGGTCTCACCGGTGGAGTACGGCGGGAAGTTGTAGTTGTGCATGTAGCGCTTGCGGGTCACCGGGGAGAGGGTGTCCAGCTGCTGCTCCATGCGGAGCATGTTGAGGGTGGTGACGCCCAGGATCTGGGTCTCGCCACGCTCGAACAGCGCGGAACCGTGCACCCGCGGGATGGCCTCGACCTCGGCGGCGAGGGTACGGATGTCCGTGACCCCACGGCCGTCGATGCGCTTCTTCTCCTTGATCACGCGCTCGCGGACCAGCTGCTTGGTGAGCGAGCGGTACGCGGCGGAGATCTCCTTCTCGCGGCCCTCGAACTCCGGCAGGAGCTTCTCGGCGGCCAGACCCTTGACGCGGTCCAGCTCGGCCTCGCGCTCCTGCTTGCCGGCGATGGTGAGCGCCTGGGCCAGCTCGGGGCGGACGGCGGCCGTCAGGGCCTCGAAGACGTCGTCCTGGTAGTCCAGGAAGATCGGGAACTCGGCGGTCGGCTTCGCGGCCTTGGCGGCGAGGTCGGCCTGGGCGCGGCAGAGCACCTTGATGAAGGGCTTCGCGGCGTCCAGACCGGCGGCGACGACCTCCTCGGTCGGCGCCTCGGCGCCGCCCTCGACGAGCTTGATGGTGCCGTCGGTGGCCTCGGCCTCGACCATCATGATCGCGACGTCGCCGTCCTCCAGGACGCGACCGGCGACGACCATGTCGAAGACGGCGTCCTCGAGCTCGGTGTGCGTCGGGAAGGCGACCCACTGGCCGCGGATCAGCGCGACGCGGACGCCGCCGATCGGGCCGGAGAAGGGCAGACCGGCCAGCTGCGTGGACGCGGAGGCGGCGTTGATCGCCACGACGTCGTACAGGTGGTCGGGGTTGAGCGCCATGATCGTGGCGACGACCTGGATCTCGTTGCGCAGGCCCTTCTTGAAGGACGGGCGCAGCGGGCGGTCGATGAGACGGCAGGTGAGGATGGCGTCCTCGGAGGGACGGCCCTCACGGCGGAAGAAGCTGCCGGGGATCTTGCCGGCGGCGTACATCCGCTCCTCGACGTCCACCGTCAGCGGGAAGAAGTCGAGCTGGTCCTTGGGGTTCTTGGAGGCGGTGGTGGCCGACAGCACCATGGTGTCGTCGTCCAGGTACGCCACGGCGGAGCCGGCGGCCTGCTTGGCCAGGCGGCCCGTCTCGAAGCGGATGGTGCGGGTG
The DNA here is from genome assembly GCF_044388685.1 of Streptomyces sp. NPDC020192. Lineage (NCBI taxonomy): Bacteria > Bacillati > Actinomycetota > Actinomycetes > Kitasatosporales > Streptomycetaceae > Streptomyces > Streptomyces sp. NPDC020192. The sequence goes on from NZ_JBIRXG010000036.1 coordinate 10,060, forward strand.
CCGAAGGCGCCGTTGTCGATGACGGCCTCGGCGTAGTGGGTCTCGTTCTCCACTAGCGTTTTCTCCGTTACGTATCGTCTTTCGTCCCTTGGCTGCCCGTGTGGCAGGGGGACGGTGGCGGAGAAGCGCGCCGTCTGGTGCGGGCCGGTCTTCGATCGAAGCACCCGGGGCTCGCTTCCCCCCGGGGGCCACTACCGAGGACCGGCGGCGGCGAGGAGCGCTTCTCCTCGTTCTCTGTTTCTCTGTCCTGCGTTCCGTGTCGTGCGTAGTGCTACCACACTACAAAGCGGGTGTGACACTCCGCACGTTTCCCGCATACGGCAGCCCGCATACGGCAAAGGGAGCGGTCCCCGAGTCCTTCGGGAACCGCTCCCTTCACGGCGTCTTACTTGGCGCCCGCCGCACCACGGCGGATGCCGAGGCGGTCGACCAGCGTACGGAAGCGCTGGATGTCCTTCTTCGCCAGGTACTGGAGAAGGCGGCGGCGCTGACCGACGAGGATCAGCAGGCCACGACGGGAGTGGTGGTCGTGCTTGTGCGCCTTGAGGTGCTCGGTCAGGTCGGAGATCCGACGGGAGAGCATGGCGACCTGGACCTCGGGGGAGCCGGTGTCACCCTCCTTGGTACCGAACTCGGCGATGATCTGCTTCTTCGTAGCGGCGTCGAGCGACACGCGTACTCCTCATAGTCTGTTGAGTGCCACCGAGTGCCCCTGGTCTACGTCTCGGGGGAGCTTCCGTTACTCGGGAGGCGGGGATCCGCTGGGCGCGGCCACCAGAACCTGCGGTTCCGGGGGTGCGTACACAAACGGCCGTCAGCCAGAGTACCAGGAGGTGGCGGGCACTCTTCCCCCGGCCGGCGAACCACCCCGGTCAGCCGCCCCCCACCACTAGGGTGAACGCCGGAACGAACCGTACGCCGGGAAGGGGTCGCTGCACGATGGCGGAGACGGAAGCGGAGATCAAGGCGCGCAAGGAGCGGGAGCGGGACGAGCTGTACGCGCTCGACATCTCGGGCGTCGAGTGGCACTGCGCCCCGGGCACCGAGGAACACGAGGAGCGCGTCGAGATCGCGTACCTGCCCGACGGGGCGGTGGCCATGCGCTCCTCCCTCGACCACGACACCGTGCTGCGCTACACCGAGGCGGAGTGGCGCGCGTTCGTGCTGGGGGCCCGGGACGGGGAGTTCGACCTGGAGCCTGCGGAGGGGAACGGGGGGCTCTCGGGGCAGTGAGCGGAACGTGACAAAGGGCGGCACGCGTGTGTGCCGCCCTTTTCTGCAACGCGGGTTCCCTAGCTGGTCATCGCGCGCGCCCGGGCGTACACGTCGAACACGGCCAGCGCCAGCGGGATCAGCGTGAGCAGAACGAAGCTCTCGGCGATCTCCAGGAAGCGCCCCCAGAAGGGGGTGACACCGCGCCGCGGGGTGATCAGACCGATCGCGGTGACCAGGGCAGTGGCCGCGCCGACCGCCGCGGCGAGCCAGATGCTGCGGATGTCCAGGGAGGTGGTGTCGCCCCGGAAGGCATCGAGCAGGTAGCCCTTGGGCGGGTTCAGGGCGAGCCCGAGCCCGAGGAAGACGATCGCGGCGAGGCCCGCGGCCAGGGTGGCCCCGACCTGGGCCGTGTAACGGAACAGGTGCGCCCGCATGAGCATCGCCACGCCGGTCGCGAGGGCGAGCAGCTGAGCCCACATGTTGCTGGAGAAGCCGAGGACGATCGACGCGCCCACGGCGACCAGGGCACAGCCCCCGACGAGGCCGACGAGCAGTTCGTGGCCGCGCCGGGCCTGGGCGGCCACACGCTCGATGTCCACGGGCTCCTGGGGCGCGGGCTCGCCGGTGTCGTAACCGCCGCGGGCCGGGTTGGGCGGTTCGAAGCCGATGGGCAGCCGTGCGAAGCGCATCGACAGGCCCGGCAGGAAGGCCAGTGCCACGACGGACAGCGGGGCGCAGACGGCAGCCGTTTCGATGGGCTTCAGATCGGTGAGGGTCGCGACGAAGGTGGTGATCACACCGATGACGGAGGCGAAGAGGAAGGCCACGAAGGGTCCGTCACCGCCCGGTGACACCAGGGTGAGCGCCAGGGCGGCGACGAGGACCGCCGTGCAGGCGAGCAGGAACTGCAGCCGGCCGATGCCCTCGCCGCTGGAGAGCGACAGCAGCCCCGAGCCGGCCACGGCGACGTTCGGCAGGGCGCCGAGTCCCAGCGCGACGGCGGAGCCTCGGTCGTCGTACACACGCGCGCGTACGCAGGCGAGGGTGATCAGCAGGACGCCGGTGACACCCGCGATGATGCCCTGCAGGCTGTGCATGTCGTGGCGGACCTGGGAGCTCCAGGCCACGAACGCGAGCAGCGCGGGCAGGATGCCGCCCGCGACGAGGCCGGCGGCACGGGTGAGGTCACCGCTCCACAGGGTGCGGTCGCGGGTGACGGCGGAAGCCACCGCCTCGGAGACGTCGTCGAGGACGGCGGGCGGCAGCGACTCCGCGAACGGGCGCAGAGTGAGCAACTCGCCGTCAAGAATGCGCTGCGCCGTGAAGGACCGGGCGCCGTCGAGGACCGTGCCGTCACGGCGTACGAGGTGGTAGCCGACCGGAGCACCCTCGGCGGGGCTCTGCTGGGACAGGCGCAGGATCTCCGGGTACAGGTCGGCGACCGGCACGTCGTCGGGCAGCGCCACGTCGATACGGCTGTCCGGCGCCACGATGGTGACCCGGCAGAAGCCGAATCCCATGCCTGCCCCGGAAGGGGCTCCGGTGCCCGGTCCACCGGTCGCGCCGGCAGGCGCGGAGGCCGTCATGCTCACCTGCTGTTCCCCCTCATCGGTGATGGGCGGTCCACGGTGTTGCCGCGCACCTTCCGCCCGTAAAAATCCTGTGTAGGTTGTGCGGCGCCGCACGCCCAGCCGGTGGACCGAGCGGTCGCATCCGGGGTTTGCGGGGAGACGCTTCCCGCGAACCGTTGCATATTGCCCGGGTTTTCCCGGAACGATTCGCAACTGCTCACGCGTCTCACCGGCACCCTACCGCCCGCCGTTGCCGGTGCTTGTCAGTAGGATCGCGCTTCGCGATCGACGTTCGCCTGACACGGGGCGGCGGACGAAACATCTCGGTCCGGCAAGGGAATTGGTGCGTAGTGAGCCACATCGTCGTCAAGCGCCCACCACGGGCACTGCCGAAGGAAGTGCCCACAGACGAGGTCGTACTGCAGACTCCGCCGGAACTTCCGCGCGGCCAGCAGGAAGGCGCTTGGATGCAGCTCCTGCCCATGCTCGGAATGGGCGGATCCGTGGTGTTCTTCTTCAACCCGCAGGCCCAGCCCTTCATGAAGATCATGGGGCTGCTCATGGTGGCCTCGACGATCGCCATGGGCATCTCGATGCTCGTCCGCTACCGCCGCGGCAACCAGGGGCAGATGGCCGACCTGCGGCGTGACTACCTCCGCTATCTGTCGCAGACCCGGCGCGGCGCCATGGACACCGCGAAGGCCCAGCGCGACGCCCAGTTCTATCTGCACCCTTCGCCGGAGCAACTGTGGGCGCTGGTCGCCGAGGGCAGCCGGGTGTGGGAGCGGCGCTCCGGCGACGAGGACTTCGGACAGGTGCGTGTGGGTCTCGGCCCGCAGGCCCTGGCCACTCCCCTGATCCCGCCGCAGACCGCCCCGGTCGACGAGTTGGAGCCGCTGACCGCAGGCGCCATGCAGCGCTTCCTGGCCACGCACAGCACCCTTGACGACCTGCCGATGGCGGTCTCGCTGCGGGCCTTCTACCACGTGACGATCAGCGGCGAGCCGGGCACCGTTCGGGGCACCGCCCGCGCCGTCGCCGCTTCCCTCGCCTCCCTGCAGTCCCCCGAAGACCTGGTCATCGCCGTCGTCACCGGGCGCGAGTCGGCGCCCGAGTGGGAGTGGGCCAAGTGGCTCCCGCACGTGCAGGCCCCGGGCCTCGCCGACGGCGCCGGCAGCATGCGCCTGATCACCACGGACCCGACGGAGCTGGAGGACCGGCTCTCCTCCCGTCTTCAGGGCCGCCCGCGCTTCCACCCCGCCGGACCCCCCGTTCCTGAGCAGCCGCACCTGGTGGTCGTGCTCGACGGCGTATCCCTGCCGCCCACGTCACTGCTGGCCAGCCCCGAGGGTCTGCAGGGCGTGACCGTGCTGGAGGTCGTGCCCGGCGACCTCACCATCGGTCGCGGTGACCTGTCCGTCGTCGTCCAACCCATGGAACTGCGCCTGGAGTCGGCGCACGGCATGGTCTACGAGGGGACGCCGGACGTCCTGTCGTACGAGGCCGCGGAGGCTCTTTCGCGCCAGCTGGCACCGTTGCGGATGGCCTCGGGCGGAGATGACGACGAACCACTGCTCGCCAACCTGGAGTTCACTGATCTGCTGAACCTGGGCGACGCGGCCTCGGTCGACCCGAAGCGGACATGGCGGCCGCGTTCGCAGTCGGAGCGGCTGCGGGTGGCGATCGGTCTCGGTGAAGACGGCCGGCCCGTGATGCTCGACCTCAAGGAGGCCGCGCAGGAGGGAATGGGCCCGCACGGTCTGTGCGTCGGCGCGACCGGTTCCGGCAAGTCGGAGCTGCTGCGCACCCTGGTGCTGGGCCTCGCGGTCACGCACTCCTCCGAGACCCTGAACTTCGTCCTCGCGGACTTCAAGGGCGGCGCGACCTTCGCCGGCATGGCCCAGATGCCGCACGTGGCGGCGGTCATCACCAACCTGGCCGACGACCTCACCCTGGTCGACCGCATGGGCGACTCGATCCGTGGTGAGCTGAACCGCCGCCAGGAGATGCTGCGCGACGCGGGCAACTACGCCAACATCCACGACTACGAGAAGGCGCGCGCGGCAGGCGCCCCGCTCCAGCCGATCCCGTCCCTCGTCCTGGTGATCGACGAGTTCAGCGAACTGCTCACCGCCAAGCCGGACTTCATCGAGATGTTCGTGCAGATCGGCCGCATCGGCCGTTCGCTGGGCGTGCACCTGCTGCTGGCCTCGCAGCGCCTGGAGGAGGGCCGACTGCGCGGCCTCGAGACATATCTGTCGTACCGCATCGGTCTGCGCACCTTCTCGGCGGCCGAGTCCCGAGCCGCACTCGGCGTCCCGGACGCCTATGAACTCCCGAACGTCCCCGGTTCCGGCTTCCTGAAGTACGGCACGGACGAGATGGTGCGCTTCAAGGCGGCCTACGTCTCCGGGGTGTATCGCACGAGCTCGCAGCAGGCCGCTGCGCTCGGCGGCCCGCTGCCCGTCGACCGCAGGCCGGTCCTCTTCACTGCGGCCGAGGTGCCGGTCCAGTACGCGCCGGTCCCGCAGCAGCGCCAAACGGCGGCCGAGGCGCAGCAGGACGACGCGCTCGCCGACACCGTGCTCGACGTCATCGTGCGGCGTCTGGAGGCACAGGGCCCGGCCGCCCACCAGGTGTGGCTGCCCCCACTGGACAGCCCGCCGTCGCTCGACGCGCTGCTGTCGGGGCTCGCCCCGGTACCCGGCCGCGGTATGACCCAGCCCGGCTACGAGGGCGCAGGCCGGCTCGTCATCCCGGCCGGCCTCATCGACAAGCCGTACGAGCAGCGACGCGATCCGCTGTGGATCGACTTCGGCGGCGCGGCCGGCCACATGCAGATCATCGGCGGTCCGCAGTCCGGCAAGTCGACGCTGGTGCGCTCGATCATCGCGTCGTTCGCGCTCACTCACACCCCGTGGGAAGTGCAGTTCTACGGCCTGGACTTCGGTGGTGGCGGTATGGCCGCGGTGGCCGGCCTGCCGCACGTGGGCGGGGTCGCCTCGCGTCTGGACCCCGAGAAGGTCCGGCGTACGGCGGCCGAGGTGTACGGCGTGATGACCCGTCGCGAGGAGTACTTCCGCTCGTCGGGCATCTCCTCCATCGCCGAGTTCCGCTCGCGTCGCGCGCGTGGCGAGATCTCGGTGACCGACCAGCCGTGGGGCGACGTCTTCCTGGTCATCGACGGCTGGGGCAACTTCAAGACGGACTACGAGGCCCTGGAGCCGCTGGTTCTGGACATCGCCGCGCGCGGCCTGGGTTACGGCATCCACCTCATCCTCACGGCCTCGCGCTCGATGGAGGTCCGCGCGAACCTCAAGGACCACCTGATGAACCGCCTCGAGCTGCGGCTGGGCGATCCCATGGACTCGGAGATCGACCGCAGGGTCGCGGCCAACGTCCCCACCGGGGTACCGGGCCGCGGTCTGACCCCGCAGAAGCAGCACCTCATGGCAGCGGTTCCGCGCATCGACGGCCTCTCCTCCGACACCGACCTCGCCGAGGCGACGACCGCCCTCGCGGCCGAGGTCACCCGCCACTGGCAGGAGCCGGGCGCGCCGAAGGTACGGCTGCTGCCCCGCGAGTTTCCCGCGGCTCAGCTGCCGCCGGGCGACCGTTTCCCGGACAGGGGCATCTCCTTCGCCCTGGACGAGGACAACCTCGAGCCGGTATTCGTGGACTTCGAACAGGACCCGTTCTTCTTGGTGTTCGGCGAGAGCGAGTCCGGCAAGTCGAACCTGCTGAGGCTGCTGATCAAGCGCCTCACCGAGCGGTACGACGGCCAGGCGTGCAAGCTGTTCGTCGTCGACAACCGCCGCTCGCTGCTCGGCGTGACGCCGGACTCGCACCTGGCCGAGTACATCCCCATGTCGAACCAGATGCAGCACCACATGGACGCGCTGGCCGACCTGATGCAGCGCCGTACACCGACGGCCGACGTGACCCCGGAACAGTTGCGCAACCGCAGCTGGTGGCGGGGCCCCACGGTGTACGTCGTCATCGACGACTACGACCTGGTGTCCACATCGAGCGGCAATCCGCTCGCGGGTCTGACGGAACTGCTGCCGTTCGCCCGCGACGTCGGTGTCCGGTTCATCATCGCGCGCTCCACGGCGGGCGCGGGACGTGCCGGCTACGAGTCCTTCATGCAGCGCATCAAGGAACTCGGCGCCCAGGGTTTGGTGCTCGCGGGCGATCCGGCCGAGGGTGAGCTGCTGGGCGGAGTGCGGCCGCGGCCGATGCCCGCGGGACGGGGCATCTTCGTGTCCCGGAAGCGGGGCAAACCGATGGTGCAGGTCGGACTCGTGGAGTCGTAGACGACCTGTTTCCCGGAGGGCCGTTCCTGGAACGGCTCCCGCCCACCCGGATGCCGCGGACCATGTCGGTCCGCGGCATCTTGCCGTTTTGAACAGTTTTTGAAAGGACTTGAAGTGGAGGCCTTGTAGGTAATCGGGATTGCCGCTCTCCCCCTTCTCACGTGCTGCTATTTTTACCGTCGCTAGACGATCTGGATGGAAGCGCTAGACGGTCCAGATGGAAATCGATGACCGAGCAGGCACTGCGCGGGGGATGATCACTCATGGCATGGGACGAGTGGGAGCAGCTCAAGGCGGACGCCCAGTCGCGTCAGCAGGGCGGGGCGACGCACATGCGGCTCAACCAGTTGCCGGACGGTCCCGGAGGGGGTTCCGCAGCGCTCCCGAGCCAGACCGGTGACCTCAAGGTCACCCAGCACGACCTGGCGAAGATCGGCAGTGAGGCGCACACCCTCTACAACCACCTGTGGGACAAGGCCCGGCTGTCCAACACCAGCGTGGACTCGGCGGCGAGCGACCTGACGACCCAGGGCTTCGCCCTCGGCGCGGGGCTCCAGCACGTGTCGAACCAGTGGGACACACAGCTCAACTCCCTGATGGACGCGTGCGCCCAGATCTCCAACCACATGCAGGTCACCAAGAAGATCCACGCGGGCGACGATGCGTACTTCCAGCGGCAGATGAGCAGCATCGACACCCTCGACGCCGGCTTCGACGAGCGCGTCGGGAAGCCGGGGGACCACAACCCGGTCTACGGGTCCTCGGGCTCGCAGAAGAAGCACTGATCACGACGCACAACGGGGACGCCCACTCATGGATCTCAACGCTCTGCGCTTCGCCAACTTCAAGCTGCTCGACGACGCCGTCGAGGACTGGGGACATATCGTCCGGAACCTCAAGGAATTGGCGGAGGACGCCGAGAAAGGCCTGCATCAAGCCGCGAACAAGGCCGACTGGGCCGGTATGAACCGCCAGGTGACCAAGGAGTTCATAGGCAAGACGGCCGGGGAGTTCCAGGATGCCCACACCCAGGCCCAGACCATCCACGACATCCTGAACGACACCGCCGGAGAACTGAAGGGCTATCAGAAAGAGCTCACCGGGGCGATCGAACGCGGGCTGAAGAAGAACCTGACGGTGATGGACACCGGCAAGGGCACCTTCACCGTGACCATGAACGTCCACCCCGACCGTGCCGCGTCCGGGTACACCCCACCCGAGCACGACGAGCACGACGTCACCGCCCTCCGTGACGAGGTCGAGAAGATCCTCAGCAAGGCCACCGAGAGCGACAACTCGGCGAAGGCGGTACTCACGGCCCTCGTCGACCAGACCGACTACGGCTTCTCGGACGCGACCTACAAGGACCGCGACGCCGCCGCCGACGCCCTCAAGGCAGCGGACGAGCTGGCCGCCCTCGCCAAGAAGGACCCCGAGAAGCTGACGCCCGAGGAGTTCGACAAGCTCAGCGCCGGGCTGCAGGAGCACGCCGGCGACCCGCTGTTCGCGGAGCGTTTCGCCACCGATCTCGGGCCGCAGAAGACCCTCGAGTTCTGGGCGGGCATCAACGATCCCCACAAGGCGGCCCAGTTGGGGCATGAGCGGGTCGACAAGTACGGCGACCTGCAGCGCAACCTGAGCTTGACGCTCGCCGCCGCCTCGCAGAGCGACTCGATCGCCATGACCGAGTGGAAGGGCAGGATGATCGCCCTCGGTGACCAGCCGATCGGCGGGCAGATAGGGCCCATGGGCTTCCAGGTCATGAGCAACCTCATGCGGGCCGGTGACTACGACGACCAGTTCCTCAAGAGCTACGGCACCGCTCTCATGACCACTGAGCGCAAGCTCAGCGGCAATGGTGAGCACCCCAACCTGGCCTGGCAGCACATGGGCGTGGACCCGTGGCTCAACCGCATGGGCGACGACAGCGGCGACGACCCGTTGACCGGTTACCTGAAGGCACTGTCCAACAGCCCGGACGCGGCGACGGACTTCTTCAACGAGGAGTACCTGCCCAAGGGAGGGGACCACAAGGAGGCCGTCTCCAACTTCACGTACCTCTTCGAGGACCGCGAGTGGCCCAAGGAGACGGACCTCAAGGGCGACGACATCCACCCCGGGCAGAACAACCTGGCCATGGCCCTCGAGGCAGCCACGACCGGGCACCCGGCGGGCGAACTGCCGACGGCGGACACCCCGGCGCACAACGATCAGCAGGCCAAGCTCATGGCGAGCGTCGTCGCGTCCGTCAGCGACGACCCCGACCGCCTGACCAAGAACGGCTACATGTCCGACAGCATCGGGCAGATGGCGTCGGAATACCTTCCCGACATCAACCGGGCCACGACCGACGTGAAGCCGGATGCGGACTCCGAGCAGTGGCAGCAGATCGAGAAGCTCTTCCCCGTCGCTGGCGCGTCGGCGGACATGAACCACGCCGACGTGTCCCGGTTCCTGATCGCCGTCGGCCAGAACCCCGAGGGTTACTCCGCCGTGGAGGTCGGCCAGAAGAACTACATGGCGAACCTCATGGACTACCACATGAATCCGGACCTGCCCGAGGAGCAGCGGTACGGGCAGAGCATGGAGAACACCGTCAAGGAGATCTCCCGGCGGTCCGCAGAAGTCGGAGGCTGCCTGGCCATCGGCCGCCAGGAGGCCGTGCTGGGTCCCGCAAAGGAAGCGGACGAAGACTACAACCACGCCGTCTCCCAGTGGCAGAACGTGGCGAACGGCGTCATCGGCACGGGTATCGGAGTGGGGACGAGTTTTATCGCGAGCCCCGTCGCTGGTGCCGCTGCCGGTGGCATCGCCGGCACCGTCAGCGGTGTCGTACTCGGTGAACTGTTCAACGGCGTCGAGGGCAGCAACCTGGAGGACAAGGGCCTCACCTCCGCTCAGCTCTGGGAGGACAGCCGCGAGCGCAATATCGCCCTGGCGCAGAAGGCCGCCACCGAGGCCGCCAAAGCCCACCACTCCCCGTATGCGGGCCAGGTGGGCGAGTGGGCGCGTTACGGCACCCAGGACGGCTTCAACGACGCCTCCACGGATGGCCGACGCATGGCCGACGACCTCCAGACGGAAATCTCCTAGCGAGGAATCGAATCCGATGTCGCACATCCGCCCCCGATCCCCCATGGTCCGCATCGCCGCTGTCTTTGCCGTTGGTCTGACCCTGGCGAGCTGTTCTTCGGAAACTCCGGAGGACAAGCGGGAGTACGCCGTTCCGTCGTCGCTGTGCGGAACGGCCGTGCCTTCCTCGGTTCTTGAACCGCTTCTTCCGGCGGGGAAGAAGATCTCGTCCGTGAAGAGCGGCCCCTCCGGCCTCACCCGTTGCCGACTGGTGGTCGACGGACAGGTTGCCGTCACCGGCATCATCGAACAATGGGAGTCGGGAACCACCCTTGGGAAGGTCGCCTACGGCACCTACGGCCTGCCGTCCGGCAAAGCCAAGAAGGAGACGTCGAACTACATCATTTCCGACTCGACGGCAGTCGGACACGCCTCGTGCGGCAAGCTGCAGAAGGACGGCCACGAGATCTTCACCATGATCCGAAAGGAACACGGCACCGTCGGCACGGCAGCCATGGAGAAGGCCATCACCGAGTTCACCAGTGCGGTGTCCGCGTCAAAGCAGTGCACCGAATCCAGCGCCTGACGGCGCTCAGAACGTCGAAAGAGCGATGACCGAGCTGTCGTGCATGACGAAGACGCGATTTCCGGCGGCGGCCAAGAGGGCGTATTCGGGATCGGGGACCATGTAGCTCCATGGGGTCTTTCCGTCCGAGGCCCGCACGGCGTTGATCGACAGCTGGGGCCCGGCCCCCGTGCTGGCGTTGCCAAACGTCCAGACAGCGTGGCCCTGTCCTACCAGAAGGCTCCCGTAACTCGCGTTCTGCAACGCATACCACCGCACCTTACCGTCGTGCTTGTCCAGGCAATTGGTGGTGTCACCCGCGTTCGCATAGACCGCATCCGCGTACACCGCGGGAATGCCCCACTTGTACCCGTCGGTCGACCAGTCGTCGAGCTTGGTGTTCCATATCCTCTTCCCGTCGCTGAGTCGGCGGGCGTCCAGGGACTTGCCGTTGATGTAGACCATGTCGTCGTGGACGGCCGGGCGGACCGCGATGTCCTGGTCCTGGTCCATACGGGTCCATGCCGTGCTGCCATTGCTGGTGTGCACCACGAGCACGGTCCCGTCCGTGGTCGACATGACCAGCCTGCCCTGGCCGACGGCGGCCGGGCTGAGCAGCTTCCCTCGGAAGTCGGCGGGAACGGCCACAGTCCAGCGGACTTTGGCATCGGAGCGGTTCACACTGCGAAGCCGGTGGTCGCTCGTCACGAAATACACCGCGTCGTCGTCGGCCGCGAGCAGTCTCGCCGCCTCCGCTGCCGGGCACGTCCACTTGGGTTCGCCGGTGGAGGGCACAAAAGTCCGCAGGACACCCTTGTCGTCGGCTCCGATGACCAGCCGGTCGGAAAGCGACAGATACCCGTTGTTCGCGCTGAGGTGAGGCGCGCTCCAGCGGCGCTTGCCGTTGGTGACGTCGAATCCCGCGATGCCGCCGGCCGCGGCTCCGAAGACAATGACGTCCCCGACCGGCAGCAGAGTCCGGGAGTAGGCGTCCGCCTCCCCGTGCGCTTCCCAGAGATCCGTCGGCTGGACGTCGTCACTGAACGGGGCCTTTACGCCCTTGGTGTCCAGCCTCTGCATGGGGACAGGCACTGCCGGAGGAATGTCGAAGGGGCCGCTCCTCTTCGATCCGCCCCGCCGTCCGAACCACCATGCCGCCGTGCCACCCCCGCCCGCCAGGACCACGCCTCCGGCGGCGAACCCGGTGAGCAGACGCCTGCGAGTGACGGGCGGAGCCGTCTCGATCCTGACCGGCACGGTCAGCCGACGGGCCGCGGCCTCCCGCTCCCTGATGGCGTCGGCGACCGGTCCGCGCCGCCACACCCGGTCGGCCCCCTTGGGCGCCGCCATGGCCTGGACGATCTGGAGCGGGGCGGGACGCGCAGTGGCGTCCTTGGCGAGGCAGGGCGCGATCAGAGCCTGCGTCTTCGGATCGATGCCAGCGAATTGGGGTTCCTCATGCACCACCGCGTACTGCACGGCCGCGACATGCGAGCCCTCGTACGCCCGTCTGCCGGTGGCCGCGTAGACCAGCACCGCGCCGAGCGAGAACACGTCCGCCGAAGGGGCCACCCGCTGTCCGAGAACCTGCTCGGGGGCGCCGTACCCCGGAGTGACGGGCACCTGCCCGGTCGTGGTCAGGGTCAACCCGTGCTCGGGCCGGGCGATACCGAAGTCGATGATGCGCGGCCCGGCCGAGGTGAGCACGATGTTGGGCGGCTTCAAGTCGCGGTGGATGAAGCCGGCGGCATGGATGTCGGCGAGGGTCCGGGCAAGCGCGGTGGCAAGGGCACGCAGAGCCAGCTCGTCGAGAGGACCGTAAGTGTCGACAGCCTGGTCCAGGGTGAGCCCCGCGAGGAACTCGGTGGCGATCCACGGCCGTCCCCCCTCGGTCCACGCGCCGAGCACGTTCGCGATGCCGTTGCTCCACACCGCCTGGGCGGCCTGCGCCTCGCGCACGAACCGCCGGGCGAGGTTGGTGTCGTGGGTGAGCTCGGGTCTGAGCACCTTGACGGCGGCCAGGCTGCCGGTGCCGTCCTGGCCGACGTAGACCTTGCCCATGCCGCCTTCGCCGAGAACGCCGAGCACGCGATACGGACCGAGGCGGAGTGGGTCGCCGGTACCGAGGGGTTTCATGGTGGGTCCTTCTGCCCGAGGGAGATCGGGTTCACGTCACTGGAGGGGATAGGCAGTCAGGTATTGGCTGTCCACGCTGAGGACCAGCTTCGAGTCCTCGTCCGCGTAGAACTGCTTGCCACTCGTCTGGTACGTCAGCGAAGTCCTGTGGTTCGACAGGCTGATCGCCCGCAGCAGGGTCCCGTTCTTGTAGTACGCACAGCGGGTGCCGAGCACGGGCGGCCAGGAGGTGGACGCCTCGGCCACCTCCCCGCCCTGCTCGGTCCAGAGCACCTTTCCGCTGCGCGCGTCCACCGCCGTCAGACCGGCGCCGGCACCCACGGCGTACAGCACACCCGCCTTGAGCACCGGTGGACCGTATGCGCGTTCTGTCGAGGTCTTCCAGGCCACGGACCCGTCGCTCAGCCGCAGCGCCCAGAGCCGGCTCCCACCGAGATACAGATGATCGCTGTCCGCGGCGATCCCGCCCCGCAGGATGTCCGGGTCGTCGACGTCGTACGGCCGCTCCCACACGACGGATCCGGTCGAGGCGTCCCGTACGACGACGTGGACGGTCAGCTCCTTCACCTCCTGGAGGGTCACCAGGAGGTTGCCGATGGCCTTCGCGGCGAGGAAGTGCAACCTCTTGCTTTCGTCGGGCCGTGTGGGCAGTGGCTTCGACCACAGCGGCTTGCCGGTGCCGATGTCGACGGCGCGAAGTGTGAAGGTCTGCGCGGGCGAGAAGTAGCCGACTTCACGGTACTTTCCGTTGCCTACGGCGACGTATGCGGCGCGGTCTGTGACGCAGAGGAGCTGATGCGTCTCGAGCTCGTCATTGGTGGCCGTGAACCGGGCCAGGGTCTTGACGGGCTTTCCGCTCCTCGGATCGGCGGTCTGGAGGGTGACGGCGGACCCGATCTCGCTGTCGGTTTCTTCCCTCAACGGCAGCCAGTAGAGCCGGCCACCCGCCACGAGCGTCTCCCAGCCGCGCGCACCCGGGTAGGCCTCCCACTTACGGGCCCCGCTCGCCGGACTGAGGCCTTCGGTCACATATCCCGTGGGAACGACGATCACCCCGCCGATCGCCTGGGGGACGACCAGGCCGAATTCATCAGTGGCCGAGAGGCTGAAGGCGTACGTCCACAGCGGCTCGATGTTCCGCGTCTTGCGAGCGCTGTCCTGCGCGGCCGTACCGCTGCCGCCCCGCGCTGCGGCGCGCTCCTGCCACCACCACGCACCCCCGCCCACCGCCGCGCCGACGGCCAGTACTCCGCCGACGGCCAGGAACCTGCGCCGTGACGGGGGAGCGCCGGCCGTGGCAGTGCCGGCAGCGCCCTCCGGCCCGACCGCCGGTGCGGGCAGGCGCTGCGGCACCACGCGCCAGACGTCGGCTGCCCGACGCCCGATGTCCGCGAGCAGCTCGGGGGGCAGATGCTCAGCGAACTCGCCTTTCCCATCATGGAGTTGGGACGCCAGCTGCGCCGCAGTAGGCCGTTCCGCCGGTTCCTTGGCCAGACAGTGGGCCAGCACCGGTACGAGCGCGGCCGGTACACCGCCGAGGTCCGCCTCCGCGTACCGCACCCGGTACAGCAGATCAGCCGCCTGCCCGTTTCCGAAGGGGCCATGTCCGGTGGCGGCGTACACCAGCACTCCGGCGAGCGCGAACACATCACCGGCCGCGTCGTGCTCCTGCCCGGTCGCCTGCTCCGGCGACATGAAGGCCGGTGTACCGACGGCGGCACCTGCGCGGGTCAGCCGGTCGTCGCCGATCGCGCGCGCGATGCCGAAGTCGATGACCTTCGGCCCGTAGGCGGTGAGAAGGATGTTGGACGGCTTGAGGTCGCGGTGCACGACGTCCGACCGGTGCAGCTGACCGAGCGCCGAGCACAGGGCTGCGCCCAGGGCCCGTACGGACTGTTCGGGCAGCGGTCCCCCGACCTCGACGGCCTCGTCGAGCGGGGGTCCGAGCACATACTCCGTGGCCAGCCACGGCGTCTTCGCGAGCGGATCCGCGTCCATCACCCGCGCCCCGAACTGCTCGCCGATGACCCGTGCCGCGTCGACCTCCAACCGGAAACGGGTGCGGGCCGCCGGATCGGTGGCGATGGCGGCGTGCATGGTCTTCAGGGCGACGGTACGTCCGCCGGCGGAACGCGCCACGTAGACGGTGCCCATGCCTCCGCTGCCGAGCCGGGCGATGAGCCGGTAGGGGCCGAGAGCGACGGGGTCATCGTGGGTGAGGGGAGTCGGCATCGGGTTCTTGTCGTCAGTGGCTGGGGTGGGGCACGGGCGTCGGGTTCGGTGCACTGCCCGGCGGCCAGGCCGGATGCGCCGGCGCCTGCTGTGGAAGGTGCACCTCAGCGGCCAGCACGGACGCCGACTGGTGGACGATGGCGGCGACGAGCCGGGCCGGCAGCCAGCCGGGGCGGAGCAGCGCGTCCGCACGCGTGGGTGCGGCGAAGCCCGCGGGGGCATCCGACTGGGATCCTCCCGCCAACTCGTCAATGACCTCCGAGAGTTGTGGCCGATGAGCCGGATCGCGGGACAGGCAACGGATGATCAGCGAGCGCAGCGCGGGCGGCAGTTCCTCCCGCTCCGGCATCGTGTACCCCGTGGCGGCGTAGGCCAGCGTCGCACCGAGCGCGTATACGTCACCCAGCGGGCGCGGCCGCCCACCGGCGGCCTGCTCGGGCGGCAGGCTGCCGGGATCGAGCCCTGGCGCCTCCTGCTGTGCGACGCCGTCCGGCGCTGCGGCCCGTACCGCCCCGAAGCAGGTGAGTCGGGGACCGTCGGCGGCGATCAGTACGGCGGACGGGCAAAGCCCGGCGTGGGTCAGGTTCTGCCCGTGCATGACGGCGAGGTTCTCGGCCAGTGCGATGGCGAGTGCCCTGACCGTCGGTTCGGGCAGCGGGCCGCCGTGCACGGCGAAGGCGACAGGCAGCGGCAGCGCGGGCAGGTAGGGACAGGCATGCCAGGCCTGCTCACCGGGGGCGGCGAGTTCGACGGCAGGAAGGACCCAGCTCCCGAGAAGATAGCGAGAAGTCTCGGCCTCGGCCATGAAGCGCTGCGGGTCGACGTCTGCCAAGGGCCTGCTGAGCAGTACCGTCCGGTCGCCGTCGGCGCTGCGGGCGATGAAGCGGTGCTCCGAGACCGGCGTGCCCGCCGGGATACCGGCGTCGAGCCGGGTAACGACCGTGTACGGGCCTATCTGCCGGGTACCCCGGGTCCCCGTCCCGGTGCCTGGCACGCGCATGTTCACCCTCAGTCCTCTGCCTCGGCTTCGTGGCTCGGCACAACAGCAAGGTGGGCGCCTCCCGCGCGCGCCCACCCTGGAGTTGCTTCTGCGAGCCTCGTCCTACTGGAAGTAGCTGGCCGCCTTCTTGTCGCCTTCCATGTACGTACCGCCGGACTGCGCGACGACGTGCCCGATGCCCTGCAGCGCCTGGTGGATGTCGTTCGCTTCCTTGTCCCAGCGGTGCAGCTTCTCGTGGAAGGTGCCCTGGGCCTGACCCTCCCAGTACTGCTGGCTGCTCACCACCAGGCTGCGCAGATCCCGCAGGTCCGACTCGAGCTGGCTCGCCTGGTTACCGATGTTGGTCGCCGCGTGGTCGAGCCCGTCATAAGTGACTGACAGCCCCTCAGCGTTGTTGGCCATGCCTGTTACCTCGTCTCGCTGGTGTGTACGTGATGAGTGCGCCGGCTGCCCGGCGGATGTCCTGTGTCCCGCTCGACTCAGTAGGAGCTGAGGGAAGAGGTCGGAACGGTGGGAGCGCCGTCCTGGAGGTCGATCTTGTTGACGGCCGCGCGGACCTCGTCTTCCTTGCTGTCCTTGATGTTGCGCGTCGTGGTCATCGCCTCGATGACGTCGCCGAGGATGTTGCCGATGTTCCGCAGCGACTCGTTGATCTCGAACTGCTTCTTGTCGAACGCGGCACGGCCGATACCGTGCCACTGACCTTCGAGACCGTCGATGACGCCCTGGAGGGTGTGCACGCGCTTCTGGATGTTCTCGTACTTCTCGACCATCCGCTTCTGCAGGTCGATTACTGCTGCATCTTCGAGCTTCTGCTTACCGGCCATGACCAGCTCTGCCTTTCGTGTGTCCGTTGTTAATCTGGTGGTTTCGGCTCACCGCTAGTGCTTGGTGCTTATTGCTCTCAGCGGGTGAGCGAGAGGTGCCGGCCCTGTCCGAACCGGGCAGGGCAGCTCCAGCTGTTGACGACGAAGGGCGTCACCTGGCGCGTCGTGAGCGCGCGACGGCCAGGGCACCGCCGCCGATCACGACGACTGCGCCGACGGCACCCAGCACGATCCAGGTGGTGCTGCTGTTGCCACCACTCGACTCCGCGCTCGATCCTGCCGCCGAGGTCGCGCCGGTGGAACCCTTTTCCTGGGCTTGTGACGTGGCTGATGCAGAAGGAGAAGGGGAGGGTGAGGTTGCGGATTTGGCGAGGAGGTCCCCGCCATTGTCCTTGGCGAGTGGGTCGACGTTCGGCGCCCCGGGGTTGTAGTGGGGATCCTCCAGAACGACACGAGGACGGATCATCCCATAGCCAGCGTATTTACTCGGGTCGCCCTTCGGCCACTTACGCCCAGCAGTGTCGATCAGGGAGCGCACAATCTGATTCACAGTCCAATCCGGATGGGCGGACCAGATCAGGGCAGCGGCAGCCGAGGTGAGCGCGGCGGCAGGACTCGTTCCATTACGGTTGTCGCAGTACGAACGGAAGGAAGCGTCACACCAACCGGGAAATCCCTCCCCCGGCGCTGCGAGGTCGACGTAATTTCCGTGTGAGGAAAATTTTGACACAGTCGCAGACTTATCGGACGCCGCCACTCCGATCACATAGGGATAAGCGGCAGGAAAATCGATGTAGCCACTCTTCCCTTGACCCGCATTGTTACCGACTGACGCAATCAACAACTTGCCTTTGGAGGCCGCATATTTGACCGCAGCCTCATCCTGGTCGCTCGTCATACCGCCGAACGACATGTTGATGATCTTCGCATCGCTGTCAGCAGCCGCCCTGAGGGCTTGCCAGGCCTCCGGAGTCTTCTCTTTCTCCGTCGAATCTTTGAGCCCTTCAAGCTGCACGCGATAGGGAACGATCTTCGCCCCGGGTGCCAGCCCCTTCAATCCACCGCCTGCCCCCGTACCCGCGATCAACTCAGCCATACTCGTGCCATGGCCGGCGTAATCAACGGTCGCATGATAGGCAACCGCCTTGGGGACATCGTCAGTCAGGACTTGTCCCTTCAACGAAGGCGTATTCGCGTTCACCCCTGTGTCGATGACCGCAACCTTGACGCCCTTGCCCGTGCTCACCTTCCACATCTGTTCGGCTTGCATGGGGCCCAAGTACCACTCCTTCGACTGTTCGTCGGAAGCAGCAGCGCCGGGGGCCAAGCCCACGGTTACCACGGCCAGGGCGCCTACGACCGCACCCACCGCGCGCGCTCGTCTTCCGTAGTGCGCCCTGCGGAGTTCAGCCTGCTCGGCTCGTCGGCTGGTCCCTGACTTCATGGCGTTGAATGTCCTCGCTGGCGTTCAGTTGATGACCGGCGGCACATCGCGCCGCGGGCTGTTCGGCAGGTGCGTCTCTTCATCTTCGACCAGGTAGTCGGGCCGCTGCGTCCCGTCCGTCTTCCGTTCGTCGCCGGGCTTTCCGTTGTGCCCGGCACCGCGCGCGAGACCGGCACCACCATGGGTCATGCCGTTGCGCTCGGCTCCCGCCGCGGAGGTGCGTGCGGCCGGCCTCCCGGTGACGGCCTCGGACGTTCCCGCACGAGCACGAGAGCCGGTCGCACCAGAGCCGGGCCGCGCCGTGGCCTCAGACTCGGGCGCTCCGAAAACACCACGCTGGCCGAGTCGGCCGGTCGGGGGACGGGAGTTGGCCTCTTCCTCACCACCGATGACCGTGCCGCGAGGAATCCTCGACCCGTTCTTCGACGACGGATTCATCGTGGACGGACGTCCCCCGACAACTCCGTTGGACCGGCCGGCGCCGGTGGTCGGCCCACTGGCCGTACGCTCTGCCGCCGTGCCTGTGAGGCGCGGCGTACCACCCGTTACTCCTCGACCCATCGGCGAGGACGACCTTGGTTCTGAACCGGTGCCCTTGACGGCAGACTGACCAGTCGACGTGGTGCGACCCATCTGTTCCACAGGCCCTCGCCCTGCGGAGCGCCCGGAGCTCGGATTGGTCAACTCGGACGTGCCCGCGCGCCCCTGAGCGGTCGGAGGGTTGCGGAACCCGCCGGTGCCGCTCAAGCTCCGGCCGGAGGTGGCGTTGGGCATGGGGAACCTGAGGCCACCGCCGTCGAACACATTAGGCTGGCTGCCACTTGTCGGAGGCGTGCCCGTGACCGGCGGAGTGTGACTGGGCCCAGGTGCGGTGGTCGTGGGCGGAGGCAGCGTGCCGGTGGTGTCGATGTGCGTACCGACAGGCACGTCCGGGTGTCTGACTCGGTCCGTGGCGTCGTTTGCAGGTGCTGGCGCGTGGCTTGGGTCGGGCATACTCGCGTGATGCACCGGCGCCACGGTCGCGTGGTGTCCTCCGACGGCTGTCGAGCCCGTCGTCCCTTGGGGGCTGTGTGAAGCGGACCTTTGCGGAGCAGGGTCGACATACGAGGTGGGCTTGGGCACCCCGACATCGGGGAGCCCCTTGAACTCAGGCGCGTTCTTGTGCAAGTCCTGCAGTGATTCATTCGACACCGCGTAGTACGACGCCAACCGATTCATCTGGTTGATCGCCTCTTGGCGGTGTTTCTCCACCTGGACGGCAGCGGCGTAGTCCTTGTTGCCGGCGACCTTCTCGTGGGCGGGGAAGTCCTTGGCGGGCGTCGGATTCGCTCGCGTATCGCGAGGGGGCATGGCCTTCCGGACGGACGCCAGCCCCTCGGCGGCGGCGGTGATCTGGTCGCCCGCACCACCGGCGAAGCTACTCAGCTGGTAGGTGCTCGTGACGAGGTCATTGCCCCACGTCCGGAAGCTATCGCCCGCCTTGCCGACCCACGGGACCGTATCGAACTCGCCTTTGAGGTCGTCAGCCGCCGCCTTGATGGCATCGCGGGCGTCCCAAAGAGCCCGGCCGGAGGACTCCAGGTCCTCCGGGTCCGTCTGCTCGACCAGGTCGATCATCCTGTTGAGGTCGTAGCCGTCGAATTCCGTGCGTCTGACCATGGCCGGTGAGTACCCGGAGGCCTTGGCCAGAGCGCGGATGCTGTTGTCCACGAGCCCTACAAGGCCACCGCCCTCGTACGGATGATCTCCGAGAGCCCGGGCGATGTCCGTGAAGTTGTTCTGGGTAGAGACCCGGTCCAGATCCGCCTGGTGCTTGTCGGCCATCGTCAGTACCCACCCGTCTCACCGTCGCCAGCGCGCTTGCTCGACGACTTGAGATCCGCGATCTCCGTCTGAATCTCGTAGAACCGACGCCGCTGCTCTTCTTCGAGGCCTTCGAACGTCCCCTTCGCCCCCATAACGGCAATGTTGGTTGCCTCGATCTGCAGATGCAGGGTCTTGGAGAGGGTCGTAAGCCGCTCATGGACGGTGTTGAACGCCGAGTACAGGTCCTCGGCCTCCGCGAAGCCTCCGGGCCCGCTACTCAGTGACGTCTGGCGGATCGTCTGCTCCCCGACCCGCGCCGGATTACCTGCCGACTTCTCAAGGGTCGAGAGGACAGCGTCAACCTTGCCGACGAACCTCTTCAGCGCGTCACGACTGGCCTCCAGATCCGCTCCCGACGAGCCCCCGCTCATGTTCCTCCCCGTTTCCCCGTACACCAACGACCACGACCGGATCAAGACCGGCCATCCACTCGCCGCACGATCGCAAAGTAGGTCGCGCCTCACCGCGCCTGACCACTGTAGTCAACCTGCCCAACGGGTCCAACCGGCATATGTGTTGACTCGGTTACGGGACCGAATCAGACGCCGCAGTTTGCCTGTTTTGCGAGCGTGTGACCGGCTGAATGCGCGGGCCACCGGTCGTGCGCCCTTGAGATGCAGACCAGACCTGACGCGATCACCCCGCCCCTGGCCTCACGACATCGCCTGGATCTTTGCAGAACTTCCACACGCAACAGCTTGGGCGGTACGCCGACGACCGTCTGATGGCCGACCCGACGGCCACGGCTCCAGAAGTCCGCGACCAAGCGGAAGGCTCCGTTCACCACGTCACCCATGTCGCCATAATCTGGGGGCATGGAGCAATGGGCCGGGATGCTGGTGCTGGTGCTGTTGTTCGCTTAGGTCGCGGGCGTGTTCACCCTCGCATTCTCAGTCTCCGTGCGCGGACGAATCGACCACTACTGCGGTGTGGGAGCCGTGCACGGGCGTGCTCGCAATCTGAGTACGCTCGGGGTTCCGCCCGGGCGTGGTTGACGAAGCCCATCAGCGGGTGGTGGCCGTAGCCTCACCCGGCCCCCGACAGTTGTGTCACAGACCTACCATTGGCAACCTCGACGACGAACTCACTAGCGGCGCGAGCCATGGGAACGGGGAGAAGCGGTACTGATGTCATGGGAAGAGTGGGATCAGCTCAAAGCCGACGCGAAGGCTCGCGGGACCGCACACATGCAGCTCAACCACCTCGCCGACCCTGTTGACGGGGGCGGCAGCAGCAGCTCCTACGGAGACCTCAAGGTCAGCAACAGCGATCTCGCACAGATCGGCAAAGAAGCTCACTCGCTCTACGACCAGTTGTGGAACAAGGCCCGGGTCGCGCAATCGACGAGCGAGTCGGCCGCCGGAGACCTCACGAAGCAGGGGTTCACGCTGGGCAAGGGGCTGAAGCACGTGGCCCAGCGCTGGGACGACCAGCTGACGTCGCTGCTGGACGCGTGCGCACAGATCTCCAACCACATGCACACCACCCAGAAGATCCACACCGGTGACGACGGCTACATCGCACGTGCGATGAGCAGTATCGACGCCCTGGACGCCGGATTCGACGACCGCGTGGGAGAACCGGGCAAGAAGAACCCGGTCTACTCCCCCCCGAAGAAGAAGCAATGAGCGAGGCCACCGAGTGAAGTTCGAAGACCTCTATCAGGCCAACTTCAAGCAGCTTGACGACGCGGTCGACGACTGGGGGCTACTCGTCCGCAATCTGACGGACCTGCAGAAGCAGGCGAAGGACGGGTTGCAAGGAGCAGCTGCACCAAGCCGTCGAGGACGGCCGCAAGAAGAACCTCACCGTGATCCCGTCAGGCGACGGCGGCTTCATCGTCACCATGGCCGTCCATCCTGACCGCGCAGGGCAGGGAACCAAGGTGCCCGACCACACCGTCGCGGGCGAGGACCACCTGCGCGACCAGGTGCAGAAGATCCTCGACAACGCCGCGAAGAGCGACAGTACCGCGACCGACGTCCTCATGGCACTCGTCGACGAGAGCAAGTACGGCTTCTCCGGCGCCGTCTACAAGGACCGCGACCAGGCGGAAAAGGCCGTACAGGAGGCCGACGAGCTGGCAAAGCTGGCACGGAAGGACCCCGCGAAGCTCACCCCTGCGGACTTCGACAAGATCAACGCCGGCCTGAAGCAGTACCACAACGACCCTCTGTTCTCCGAGGAGTTCGCCGAGCTGCTGGGCGCCCAGGGCACGGAGAAGTTCTGGCTGGGCCTCAACGACGACCGCGAGGGCGGGCATCTGGCCTACGACCGCGGATACAAGTACGCCGAGCTGCAGAAGAACCTGGGCCTGACCCTGGCCACCGCGAGCCAGTCGGACAGCGCGGGCATGACGGCGTGGAAGCAGCAGGTGATCGCTACCGGCAACAGGGCGGTCGGGACCCACGGCGACGTCCTCGGCTTCCAGGTGATGAGCAACCTGATGCGCAACGGCGACTTCGACGACACCTTCATGAACGACTACGGTTGCGCGCTGATGAAGACCGAGCGTTTCTACACGGACGACGGCAAGAACGTGGCCTGGCAGGCGAACATCTGCCCCCCAGCTCAACTACGAGGGCAGCGACGGCGGCTGGGATCCCCTCAACGGATATCTGGAGGGCCTGGCGAACAACCCGACAGCCGCCACGAACTTCTTCAACGAGGATTTCATCCCGCAGGACGGGGACCACAAGAAGGCCGTCTCCAACTTCGACTACCTCTTCAAGCAGCGCCAGTGGCCGATGGACATCCACGACACCCACGATGTCCACAGCATCGCCGGCCAGAACTACCTGGCCCAGGCCCTGGAGGCGGCGACCACGGGCCACCCGGCGGGTGAGATGCCGACGATCGACACCCCGGCGCACACGGCCGCCCAGTCACACCTGTTCGAGGAGATCGTCTCCGCCACGGCGGACAAGCAGGAACTCCTCACCGACCGCGGCTACATGTCCGACAGCATGGGCCAGATCGCCTCGGAATACCTGCCGGACATCAACCGTGCCAACAGCGATTTGCCGCACACAGACCTGTTGTACCCCATCGATGGCTCTGCGGCCCATCTCGACAGCCCCAGCGTGAACAAATTCCTGTTCGCCGTGGGCCAGAATCCCGAGGGCTACGCCGCCGTCGAAGTGGGCCAGAAGGCCTACATGTCGAACCTGCTGCAGTACCACCTGGATCCCAACCTGCCCGCCGACCACCGCTTCACCAACGATCACAATCTCCTCGTGCAAACCGTCGCGGAGAGGAGCGGCGAGGTCTCCGGCATCCTCAGCCAGGGCCGCATGGAGGCCATCGGAAGCGTGGCGAAGGGCAAGGACGACTCCTTCGACCACGCCGTCGCCCAGTACCAGAACCTGATCTCCGGCGGCGTCGGTACGGCGGTTGGCGTGGGCACCTCGTTCATCGGTTCCCCCGTGGCCGGTGGCATTGTGGGCGGCGCCGCCGGCACCGCGACGGGGGCGGCGATGCAGTGGCTGTTCCAGGACGTCCAGGGCAGCGCGGCGAATGGCGCTCAGGACGACCAAGGTAAGGTCTGGCAGGACGGCTTGGGTCGCAACACCGAGTACACGAGACGGGCAATGGATGAGGCAGTGAAACGCTACCACTTGAGCCCAGACCTTGTGAGCTACGCATCAAATGCGGGACATCAAGGCTATTACAACGCCCAGGCCATTATTCACGGCCAGTCGCCGGGCAGCACCGCGGACGTTCCGGAATGAACAGAGGAGAATCTTTGAACACCCTCCGGGCCTACGCGGGAAGGCGTTCTATTGTCATTGTATCCGTGACTGCCGCCCTTCTGGGGACCCTCTCCGGGTGCAGCGACCACAAGGAAAAGCGTCAGTACGCGATCCCGTACTCCCTGTGCGGGATTCCAGTCGACAGCGACACGTTGGCCCCGTTCATGCCGCCTGGACGAAAGATCTCAGTCAGGCAGGACCTACCCGATGGCTTCGCAGCGCGTTGCGAGGTCCGCGTTGACTCCCGCCTCGCAGTGCAGGCTTCGCAGGAGTGGCTGTCAGGCCCCAACACGGCCTACTTCGTGGGCGGACAGGCCAACTCCAAACTCGGTCACCAAGCCGAGGACGGCAGGTTCCTCTATTCCGGCTGGGAAGCATTCGGAGAAACGCGTAGCTGTAAGAGCGAGAAGCTCCTAGGCAATCACTTGTTCACCGCATTCCAGATGCACTCGTCCAACCATCAGGATACCGACGCGATGAAGCAGCTCATCACCGCATACACAAACGCCGTCGAAAAGACAGACACCTGCAAGCAGGGGTTGCCCTTCAAATCCCAGCCTTGATCTTGCATTAGGGGCCGTCAGGTTGCTGACGGTCCCTTTCTGCTCGTGCAGAGCGGAGACTTCTGCCTCCGGACGAGGTCGGCGCGAGCCCCGCGTGGTGACAGCCCATCAACTTCCCAGGGAGTTGATGCGCGCACACCAGGCGCGTACCAGCGTTCATCACCCCGCCTCCAGCCGCCCCCGCCTGCGCCGCGCGTCCCGGACCGCCACCGCCGTGCCGCTCAACCCCGCCACCAGGACCAGGCTGCCCACGGCCACATAGGTCGCCATGCGGGAGTCGCGTTCCGCCGCCGTCTCGCCGAAGTGCAGCGGTGCGACGGACGGAGCCTCGCCCCTGGCCACGCCGTCCTCAGGCGCGGGGGACTCGACGGGGTGCTCCGGATCCACGTCCGCCAACGCCTTGACCGGGTCCACCACACCCCATCCGACCAGTCGGTCATGGCCGGGAATCGAGCGTTCCGCGCTCTGTTCGATCTGGGCGACTACCTGCTGGGCCGTCCAGTTGGGGAATTTCGACTTCAACAGGGCTGCCACGCCCGCCACATATGGCGCCGAGAAGCTCGTGCCGTTGTCCGAGCAGTGACCGCCGCCCGGGACTGTGGAGATCATGTCGACTCCCGGAGCTGCGACCCCCACGAAATCTCCCGACTGTGAAAAGGGAGCGCGTTCGTTGTTGCGGTCGGATGCGGCCACCGCCAGGACGCCCTTGTACGACGCCGGGTACGTCACCTTGACGTTGCCGCCCAGGCCGTCGTTGCCGGCCGAGGCCACCACCACGACTTTCTGGCCCAGGGCGTAGTCGACGGCGTTCTGCAGCTTCGAGTCCTTGGGATCGAGTGCGTTGGCCGTGTCCTGGGAGATGTTGATGACGTCCGCGCCGGCGTGCACCGCGTCGAGAATCGCCTCAGCCAGCGTGTCCGCTGTGCCGTCGCCTTCGGCGTCGTTCTGCTTGATCGGGATGATCTTTGCGTCCGGGGCCAGGCCGACGAAACCCGTTCCCTTCAGCGGGCGGGCCGCGATGATGCCCGCCACGCGGGTGCCGTGCCCGACCGTGTCCGTGGTGCCCGAGTTGTTGCCGCGGTCGATCTTCTCGCCCTTGGAGTTCTTGTCGGGCAGCAGGTTCTTGCCCTTCGACGCATCGACAGCCTTGGTGAGCTGCGGGTTCTTCACGTCTACTCCGGTGTCGATCACGGCCACCTGGACGTTCTTGCCCGTCGACAGCGCCCACAGCTCGTCGAGGTTGACGCGTTGCAGCGCCCACGGCCGGCCGGCGTACTTCTTCGACGGGAACGTGCACTGACCGTCGTCCGCCCGGGCCGGGGAAGCGGGCAGGACGACCACGGTGGTCGTCGCCGTGAGGGCGACCGCGGCGGCCATGGCCGCCATTCGGCCCACGGTCCCCTGCGTCCCGGTCCCCGACGTCCTTGCCTTCAGCATGAGTCCGTTCTCCTCCGCCGCCCCGCCGCTACGAACCCTGCGGCTGACGTGCCGCCGCCTCGGACAGGCGCGGGCCCGTTGGCAGGAACGTCGACCACACCATCGGGATGGGTGTGGGGGTCACCTTCTCGTAGCCGAGACGGGTCTGGGCGATCTTCGCCTCGCTCAGCTCCTCCTTCTTCTGCTGGGTGGAGGTGCCGATGCCCTGATCGTCGGTGGCGCTGTCGCTGTTGGACTGCAGGGCGTAGCGCAGACCTGTGTCGGTGACCAGGAAGACGCCGCCGGCCGAGGTCTCCGTGCCCTGGAACTGGCGGTAGAGCTGGCCGGAGCCCGGGGTGACGTACGCGCTGGAGGACCCGGTGGGCAGCTGGGCGGGAAAGTCGGCGCCCGCCCAGGTCGACAGGGTGGTGCTGCCCTGGTCGCCGACGGAGCGCAGGACGTTGCAGACGGTGTTGCGGCCACTGGTGGTGCGGGAACCGTCGTTCACCGTCCTCGGCTTGTACGTCGGCCAGTTCTTGTTCCCCTCGAACGTCGTGCTGTCGACGACCGCGCCGGGGCTGACCTGCTGTGCCTCACCGGCCTGGCCCACGCTGACGAGGGCGCCGCTGTTGAGAAGAAGGGTGGCCGTGAACTCGGAGATGCGGGCCACCTTCCCGCTCAGCACGACGTAGTACTGCATCGTCTGGCCGTCGTACGCCTTGATGACCTCGCCGACCTTGTCGTACTGCCCCAGCAGGCTGGCGGCGCCGGCCTTCGTCCCCGGCGTGCCCTGGATCGTCGGGATCGAGACCGGGTCGCCCTTGTGGAGGGTGTCGAGCCAATCCTGGGAGACGCGCTGCGGGGCGCGGCCCTGGGTGTCGAGGGCCTTGAGCAGTTCCTTGTTGCCCGGGTCGGCGATCTCGTACGACGTGCCCTGGGCGTCGACCACGTACTGGGTCTTGCCGTCCGGGGCGACGACGTACATCAGGTCACCGCCGGTGAGCTTGGAGGATCCCTCCGTCTTGGACCATTCCTTCTTCCCGAAGACGAAGGCCGCCTTCTGGATGGCCCGGCCGCCGTCGCCGGGGCGCTCACAGACCGCCCAGCGCTTGGCGGACGATGCCTCGTCCGGGGAGGGCAGACGGTCGGGAGCGTAGGGGATGCCGATGGTGGCGCCGTGCGGGGGCTTTCCGCTGTCCAGGATCTCCTCGTCGACGGTGATGACGCTGTCCTTGCTGGGGTCCAGCAGGAGCTTGGCCGAGGCCATGTTGAGGACCGGGTGCAGCTGCGTCTGCTTGCCTGTCTTCAACACCACGTACCTGGTGGTCGACTTGCTCGCGACGATGACGTGTTCTCCCGGTGTGTCCCAGCCCTTGGGCGCCGTCGGGCTGAACATGCCGATGGCGCCGAACACCGCGAGGACCACGGCGCCGACGACGAGGCCGGGCACCAGTGCGCTCAGCGGCTTGGGGGCGCCCTCCTCGGATCCGGAAGGGGAGGGCTGCAGGAATGACGCGAGCGTGCGGCGCTTCGCGAAGGTGTAGGCGTTGAGTTCGTCCCGCCGTGATGCCATCTGTGTCCGCTCTCTCCCCGTTGCGGATCCGTGGGGGACCTGTGAAGATCCGTCCCCCGCCTCAGTTGCCTCTGGTGCCTCGACTGTCAGAGCCGCCCCCTACTATGCCTGTTGCGCGGACGTGCTTGTGGCACGGGTAGGGTGCGCAGGGCTTGCAGGGACCGGAGCGCAAGGCTTTCCGGGAGAGTTCGGGGGTTTTGGATTGATGGCTTCCGCAACGCGGACCCGGTCGCGATCGCAATCGGCGTCACGCTCGAGCGGTGCGCGCCGGTCGGGCAGCCGTGGCTCGTCCTCCTCCCGGCCGCCTGCCCAGCAGGCGCGCATGCCCTACCAGGGCGCCATCGCACCTCATCTGGAGTCCCGCTCAGGGCGCGGCGGTTCGTTCGCGCTGCAGCGGCTGGTGCTGTTGGAGGTCGCGGCCGCGCTCGTGGTCTGCGGGTGGCTTGTGGGCCCGATCGCGCTGGTCGCCGCCGGCCCGTTCGCCGCGCTGCTCGTGGTGCTCGCCGTCGTACGACGCCGGGGGCGCTCGCTGCCTGAGTGGCTCAGCACCCTACTGGCCCTGCGTGCCCGCAAGCGGCGTGCGGCGAGCACACCGGTCCCGTCGGGCACCGACTCGGGTCTCGCGCCCGCCGTGGAGTGCGACCCGAGCTTGCGCACCTACAGTTACAGCCGCGGTGACGACCGCGACCAGCGGCCGATCGGCATGGTGGGCGACGGCGGCTTCCTGACCGCCGTGCTCCAGGTGGAGTCCGATGCGGGCGCGCTGCGCGCCGAGCGCAGCCGACGGCCGCTGCCGGTCGCCCTCGTCCGGGACGTCCTCGAAGTGGACGGCATCCTGCTGGAGTCGGCACAGATCGTGGTGCACACCCAGCCCGCTCCCGCGCTGCACCTGCCTCAGCAGTCGGTCGTGGTCAGCAACTACGCACCCCTGCAGGCCGAGACCGGCTCTCCTGCGGTGCGCATCACCTGGATCGCGCTCAAGCTCGACCCCGAGCTGTGCCCTGAGGCGGTGGCCGCGCGCGGCGGCGGGCTGCTGGGGTCGCAGAAGTGCCTGACCCGCTCCGCGGAGCATCTGGCCAGCCGCCTGACGGGCGCCGGGTTCCGGGCGAGCGTGCTCACCGAGGAAGAGCTGACGGCAGCCATCGCTACGTCGGCGTGCGCCAACCCGATGGTGACGGCGCAGGCCGCCCAGGCCGGGCGGGGCGAGTCGCCGCAACGCCGCACCGAGGAGTCCAGCCGCAGTTGGCGCTGCGACAACCGCCGGCACACGACCTACTGGGTGCGTCGTTGGCCCCAACTGGGCGGATCCGGCAGCTCGCTGGCGCAGCTGGTGGCGAAGCTGACAGAGGTGCCGGCCCTGGCGACGACCTTCAGCCTGACGCTGGCCAAGGGGTCGCAGCAGGACGTGTCCATCACCGGCCATCTGCGGATCGCCGGCCGCAGCAACCAGGAACTCACCAACGCGCGGCGCGATCTCGAGCTGGCGGCGCGGCAGACCCGCACCGGGATCGCCCGCCTGGACCGTGAACAACTCCCCGGCGTTCTGGCCACCCTGCCGCTCGGAGGTGCGCGCTGATGACCATGACGACATCGCCCTCGGGCAGGACCTCCTCGGCATCGGGCCTCGGCGAGCGGCTGCGCACGGGCTTCGGTCTCCTCGGCCCCCGCCACCCGCGGCACACACTGCCCGTGGAGCAGGCCGATGCGCTCTCCCTGCCCATCGGCGATGACGGTGTGGTGGTTGGCGTCAACGCCGAGGGCCAGCCCGCCGTCCTCGGGGTGAACCGTCCGACGCCGTACGACATCGTGCTCATCGGCGGCCTGTGGACCGCGCAGGTCATGGCGCTGCGCGCGGCGGCGACGGGTGCCCGGGTGGCCGTGGAGACGGGGCGGGCGCAGGCCTGGATGCCGATGGTGCACGCCATGGGTGGCGGGCAGAACGGCCTGACGGTGTACGACGTCGGCCGCGTCCCCCCACAGGGCGCCTCGGCCGGGACGCCCGTGCTGGTGGTGCGGGACTGCGGCATGCGGCCTCCGCGCGGGCGTGTGGTGTCGGCGCCGTGGCAGTCCGTGCTCACGCTGCTGCCGTATCTGAGCCCGGTGGCACCCCGGTTGATGCGTCAGGCGCGGCTGGTGGGCGTGCAGCGGGTGTCGCCGGACGAGGCGGCGGAGATAGGGCGGGTGATGGGGCTCCCGCGTCCGGATCTCGACACGCTGCCCACGCTGCCCGACGGTGTGACGCTCTGGTGCACGGAGCGGGACCGGCAGTACGTGGTGACCCGGGCGACCGACGCCGAGACCGGGCTGCTGGGCGTGGCCCGGCGGATGGACTGATACACACCCAACTTCACCCGATTTCAAGGGAACTGGCGGCCTGTCGCCCGTATTCACCTGCTATCGACCATTTCCCGCGGTGCTTGTGCGTCACGTTTTGGTGTACGTGCGCTTGCGTCGTGACAGTCTCGGGCCCGGTGTGACGCGTCGGACGGGCACGAAGGGGTGGCCGGGCCTGCCAGCCTCCTCGCTTTGGTGATTAGGCTGGGTCCGGGCACGTCGCGAAAACCCGCGCGCGGGGGTGCGCGCCCACGACAAAGGGGCCCGTGGCCCGAGGGGGAAGCCCGGCGAATCGTACGACAGGGACGGTCGCCCCCAGCACGGCATGAGGGTGTTCGACCACACCAGGAGGAACTGTGAACAGCGATCGGGACGGGATCCGCGGGGGCTGGGACACACCCGACGACGACCAGACCGACGCGGAGTCCGCCATCGAGATGACGGGCGAGTTCACCATCGACTACGCGCCGCCCGCCTGGTACACGCAGAACTCGTCGAGCCCGTCCGGCACGACTGCCTCTGCACCGATGCCGCCTCCGCTCCCCACCGCCCAGCCCGCCGGCACCCCGTATGCGCCGCCGCAGGGGACTCCGTACGCTCCGCCGCCGCCTCCGCCCGCGCCGGTGCAGGGTGGGCCCTTCGCGCCGCCGGCCGTGCAGCCCGCGCCGCCGGTGGGGAGTCCGGTGCCGATGCCGCAGTTGCCGCAGGGGTTCGAGCCGCAGCAGCCGTCGGCCGCTCCGGCGGTCCAGCCGGAGGCTCCGGCACCGGCGCCGGCCGTTGTGCCCGAGCCGGAGACCAGCAACGGGGATCTGGAGAGCGGGGCGACCATGCGCTTCTCCGCCGTGGCCCTCAAGCGTGAGATGGCCGAGATCGCCGAGCGTGCGGCGGTCGTCAAGGAGGAGGCCGAGTCCGTCGGTGGGGGTTCCGCCGAGGGCAGCGGTGCGGGTGCCGAGGGTCCGGCGGAGGCTGAGGGGGCTTCCGCTTCGGCTTCGGATGCGGAGGGCTCCGCCGAGGGTGCGGAGAGCGCCGAGGCCTCCTCGGGGGCCGAGGAGGCCGGGGACGATGCCGTCGCGGAGGGCGCCGGCTCTGAGGGGTCCGGCGTTGGTGGCGATTCTGGTCAGGGCGAGAGCGACGCCGGCGTCCAGGCCGAGGGTGCTGCCCCAGATGCTGAGGCCGAGGCCGCGGAGACGGCCGCCGGTGCGCAGGGCTCTGCCGATGGGTCCGACTCCGGTGCCCCGGAGTCCACGGACGCCGTGACGCAGGGCGCCGGTGCACAGGACGGTACGGTCGCGCAGGACGCCACCGCGCCTCAGCCGAACACCGCACCGCAGGACGCCACGACTCAGCCCAGCCCCGCCGCGCAGGACGCCACGGCCCAGCCCGGCGCCCCCGCGCAGGCCAACGCCCCGCAGGACGCCGTACCGGCCGCTGCTCCGGCCCCGCAGGACGCCGTACCCCCCGCTCCCCCGGCCCCGCAGGACGCGCAGCCCGGCTGGGCGCCGCCGCCCATGCCGCAGAGTGGGGTGCCGCCGCTGCCGCCCTCCTACCAGCCCGCTGCTCCCGCCCCGGCGGCGCAGTGGCCCGGGCAGCCCGCGCCGCAGCAGCCGCCTGGTCCCATGCCGGGGCAGCCCGCGCCGCAGCAGCCGCCGTTCCAGCCGCAGGCCCCGCAGCCCGCGCCCGCCGCCTGGAACCAGCCCGGCGCACCGCAGCCCGGGCAGCCGGCCGCGCCCACGGCAGGGCCGGGACCGCAGCCCCAGCCCCAGCCGACGGGGACCGCCGCGCCCAGCGGCTTCCCCCAGCCGAACGCCAACCCCCCGGCACAGCCCGGCGGTTACGGCTTCCCGCCGCCCGCACCCCAGCCTGGCGCCGACTCCCAGGCGCAGCCCGGCGGTTACGCTTTCCCGCCGCCGCCCGCGCCCCAGCCGACCCCGCCCAGCGGTTACGGCTTCCCCCAGCCTGACGCCAACTCCCAGGCTCAGCCCGGCGGTTACGGCTTCCCGCAACCGCAAGGCCGGGCCCCGCAGGCCCCGCAGGCCCCGCAGGCCCCGCACGCGCCGGTCGATCCGCGGTCCGGGGCCGCGTGGCCGCAGCCGATCCAGCACGACCAGCGGCAGCCGACCAACCCCGGTGCGGCGCCGCTCGGTTACACCGCCGCCGTGGAGTTGTCCGCGGACCGGCTGCTCAACAACAAGAAGCAGAAGGCGAAGAGCGGGCGGCCCACCGCGGCATCAAGTCGCTTCAAGATCGGCGGCAAGAAGGAGGAGGCGGAGCGGCAGCGCAAGCTGGAGCTGATCCGCACGCCGGTGCTGTCCTGCTACCGGATCGCGGTCATCAGCCTCAAGGGCGGCGTCGGCAAGACCACGACGACCACCGCGCTCGGCTCCACCCTCGCCACCGAGCGGCAGGACAAGATCCTCGCGATCGACGCCAACCCGGACGCCGGTACGCTCGGGCGGCGCGTGCGGCGTGAGACCGGAGCGACCATCCGGGATCTCGTCCAGGCGATCCCCTATCTCAACTCGTACATGGACATCCGGCGGTTCACGTCCCAGGCGCCGTCCGGGCTCGAGATCATCGCCAACGACGTCGACCCTGCCGTGTCCACCACGTTCAACGACGAGGACTACCGGCGCGCGATCGACGTGCTCGGCCGCCAGTACCCGGTCATCCTGACCGACTCCGGCACCGGTCTGCTCTACAGCGCCATGCGCGGTGTGCTCGACCTCGCCGACCAGCTGATCATCATCTCGACGCCGTCCGTGGACGGTGCGAGCAGCGCCAGTACGACGCTGGACTGGCTGTCCGCGCACGGGTACGCCGACCTGGTCTCCCGGTCCCTGACCGTGATCTCCGGAGTCCGCGAGACCGGCAAGATGATCAAGGTCGAGGACATCGTGGCGCACTTCGAGACGCGCACCCGCGCTGTCGTGGTCGTGCCGTTCGACGAGCATCTGGCCGCCGGCGCGGAGGTCGACCTCGACATGATGCGGCCGCGGACGCGCGAGGCGTACTTCAACCTCGCCGCGCTGGTCGCCGAGGACTTCGTACGCCACCAGCAGTCGCACGGGCTGTGGACCAGCGACGGCAACCCGCCGCCGGTGGCCGCCCCGCCGATGCCGGGCCAGCCGATGCCGGGGCAGCCGTATCCGGCTCAGGCCCCGGGGCAGCAGCCGTATCCGCCCCAGCAGGGACAGCCCGGTCAGCCGTATCCGCCGCAGGGCCCGGGCCAGCAGCCGTACCCGCCCCAGCAAGGACAGCCGTATCCGCAGGCCCCCGGCCAGGAGCTGTACACCGGGCCGCCGCAGGCTCCGGCGCAGCAGCCCGGCCAGCCGTACGGCTATCCCCAGCCCCCGCAGCAGCAGTAGCACGCGAAGGGCGGCCGGTGCGATGAGCACCGGCCGCCCTTTCGTGTCACATGACCACAGACGGGAGTACTACTCCTGCTCCGCCGCCACGATCTCGCGGCACCGCTTCACATCCACGGCCATCTGCTCCAGCAGGGCGTCCAGCGAGTCGAACTTCGCCTGGCCGCGCACGTAGGCGAGGAAGTCGACGGCGACGTGCAGGCCGTACAGGTCGAGGCCGACGCGGTCGATGGCGTACGCCTCCACCGTGCGCTCGGTGCCGTCGAACTGCGGGTTCGTGCCGACCGAGATCGCGGCCGGCATGATCTCGCCCTGCGCGTGCAGATAGCCGGCGTAGACGCCGTCGGCCGGGATGGCGGTGTGGGGCAGGGTCTCCACGTTGGCGGTGGGGAAGCCCAGCTCCCTCCCCCGCTGGGCGCCGCGTACGACCACGCCCTCGACGCGGTGCGGGCGGCCCAGGATCTCGCGGGCGCCCTCGACGTCGCCCTCGGCGACCAGGCAGCGGGTCAGCGTCGAGGAGAACGGCTTGCCGCCGCCCGCGTCACCGGTGACGTACAGGTCGACGACCTCGACCTCGAAGTCGTACGTCTTGCCCTGCTCGGCGAGGAACTCGACGTTGCCGGCCGCCTTGTGGCCGAAGCGGAAGTTGGGGCCTTCCACGACCGCCTTGGCGTGCAGCTTGTCCACCAGGACCTTCACGACGAAGTCGGCGGGCGACAGCTTCGAGAACTCGGTGGTGAAGGGGAGGATGAGCACCGCGTCCACGCCCAGCTCCGCCATCAGCTCGGCGCGGCGGTGGTGCGGGGCCAGCAGCGGCGGGTGGCTGCCGGGGCGGACGACCTCGCTGGGGTGCGGGTCGAAGGTGACCACGACGGCCGGCACACCCAGCTCGCGGGCGCGGTCCACGGCATGCTTGATGATCAGCTGGTGGCCGCGGTGGACGCCGTCGTAGGAACCGATGGTGACGACGCTGCGCCCCCAGTCCTGGGGGATGTCCTCCAAGCCACGCCAGCGCTGCACTGTGACCGCTCCTCGAACCCGTGTCCGTATTGACTCTCAAGACTTGCGCAGGTCTAAGGGTGCCATGCCGGGTGCCCCTGGCCCGCATCGGTGTCGGGGCTGTGACCGGGCGCACGTCCGCGACAACCCTCCGCTGCCTGTCACGCCGGCACGCGGACGCCCGCCAGGCTCTCCAGCGTGCGGCGGGTGCTGGGGCCCACCACGGCGGCCCAGTCGTCCGGGGTGTCGGTGAGCCAGCGGGCCATCAGCGTGGCGAAGCCGGGCACGTGCCGGCCCAGGTCGACCAGGCCGCGGTCGAAGCGGGTGGCGCCCTCGGGGGTGCGGACCAGGAGCAGGCCGGTGCGGTGGACGAGCCCGCGGATCTCCTCCTCTCCGCGTTCCCCGCGTTCGCCGGGCGCGGCCGCCGCGTGCAGGACGGCGTCCAGGACGGACGGGTCCTGTTCCCGCGCCAGAAGGACCTCCAGCAGCTCGCGGCGCAGCGGGCGGGAGGCTGGGGTGCCCGCGGCGGCGAGTACGGCGGCGAGGGCGGCGCGGAGCGGTTCGGGGCCGTGGCCGTCGTCGAGCAGGCCGGTGACGAGGGGCAGCAGGACGGGGCGGGCGGTGGGGCCCGCCTCGAGCCGGCGGTCGACGTGGGCGGCCAGCGTGCCGGCGAGGTGTCCCACGGTCTCCGGGCGCTGCCGTACCGCCTCGTTGGTGAGGTCGGCGACCCGGCGGGCCAGGGCCGGGGTGGTCGCCTCGAAGAGGGTGCGCAGGGCGTCCCCCGCGTCCGGGGCGCGCAGGCGGCCGGCGAACGCCTCCAGGACCGGGTCCGGGTGGGTGGCGAGGGCGGGGGCCAGGGCGCCGGGCGGGATGTGCGGGTCTCCGTCGGCGAAGTGCCGCAGGGCCTCGGGCAGGTGCCGGTCCCGGGTGTGCGGGTCGTGGACCAGCAGGGCGAGGGCGCCGCCGTGCAGGGTGCGGTCGGCGGGGCGGGCGAGCAGGGCGAGCGCGCTGTGGCGCAGCAGCTCGCGGTCGGCCTCCACGCGCGCGTGCGGGGCCGCGCGCAGCGCGAGCGCCACGGCCGCCGCCCGGCGCGCGGGACGCTCGTCGTGCGCCCAGCGGTCGACGGCCCGGCACACGGCCGACGGCTCGTCCTCGGCGAGCGTGGCGAGCAGCTCGCCGGCGCGCCGGTGGGCGGCGGCCGCCAGGAGGTCGGTGAGGTGGTCCAGCGCGCCGTGCCGGTGGGTGTGCAGCAGCGCCTGCGCGGCGGTCGCGACGGTGGCGTGCGGGGTCGCGGGCAACGGCCGTTCGTCGTCGAACCAGCGGATCAGCTCCGGCTGTACGACGCCGGGTGCGGCGGCGAGCAGCCGGGCGACGGCGTCGAGGTACCGTCCACCGGGCTCAGGAGGCGTCCGGTCGGCCAGCACCAGGCGGCGCAGCAGATCGAGCCGCTCGGCGTCCGGGAGCGGCAGCTCGGTCCAGAAGGCGGGTGCGAACTCGGCCGGTACGGGCCGCTGCGCCCGCCGCCAGGCCACGATCCGGTCGGCGAGCAGGCGCAGCACCTCGGTGTATGGCGTCGCGTCCGGGACCTGGTGGAGAGTACGGGCGAGCAGCCGGGCGGCCCACCAGGAGCCAGGGTCCCGGTCCAGGGCGTCGGTCAAGTCCCGCAGCCGCGCGGCGAGTTGGCGTGATCCGTGCTGGCGGGCGAGGAGCAGCAGGGCCTGCACGACGGGGCCGACGCGATGGTGCGGGACGGGCACGGGGGCCGGCTGCCGGGGGGCGCGGGGGCGGTGGACGAGGGCGTGCAGGGCCTCGTCCAGGTCGAGGTGCATGCCCTGGATCCAGTCGGCCAGCTCCTCGTGCGCGAAGCGGTAGCCGATGCCGGCCGGGACGAGCAGGCCCTCGGTGAGGACGGCGGACGCCCACCCGGTACCGCCGCCGAGCCGGGCCGGGGCGGGCCCCCAGGGGAACACCGCCTCGAACGACTCCCGGTCCAGCTCGCCCTGCCCCGGCCCGAGGCTGCGCCGCGCGGCCTCGTGCACCTGACCGGCCACGCGCGCGGCGAGCCGCCGTACGGCGGTGCCCCGCGGTCCGCCGCTCTCGGCGGCGAGGCGCACCGCGATGCGCAGGCACATCAGGTCGAGGTGGGCGGCGAACACCTCATGCCGGTCGACAGGCCCGGCAACCACCGCGTCCGGCACCGCCGCACGGACCTCGGACAGCAGCCGGAGGGTGAGCGGGTGGCCCGCGTCGCGGTCGATGAGGGCACCGTCGGGGATGTCGTAGCGGGCACGGGCTCGGCGGGCCTCGTCGGGGGTGAGGGGGGTGAGGCGGACGCAGGGCGGGAGGAGCGGGGCGGGGGCGGATGCGGCGACGGCTGCTGCGACAGCGGGAGTGGGCGCGGTGGCGGCGGTGGAGGCGGGCCGTACGGCGAAAGCGGATTCGGCTGCGATTCCGGTCGTAGCTGCGGTGGCGGCCCGGGGTCCGGGGCCGGCGGCAGGGGCGGCTGCCCAGGGCGCGGGACCGGTCTGAGCCGCGGGACCGGCCGCCTGACCCGCGCCCCCGGTCGGCGCATACAGCAGGTCCGCCGGGAATCCCGCCCCTGCCCGTTCCCAGTACTCCTCGCGGCAGGCCACCACCAGCCGGGCATCGGTCTCGCGGAGCCAGTCGGCGGTGCCCCGGGTCCAGTCGGGCAGGCGGTGGGCGAGGACGGGGGGCATTTCCTCGGGGCCGTCGAGGAGGAGGAGCAGGGGGCGGCCGGATGTCGCGGCGAGGCGGGCCAGGTGCTCGGGGGTGTGGTCGCCGAGGTCGGTGGGGTGGGCACCGTGTGCGGCGGCGATGATCCGGGCGGCCCGCTCCAGGGTGCGGCGGGCGGCGTCGGCCACCGAGTCGTCGGTGTCCGCCAGATCCGCGCCGCGCAGCCACAGCGTGGGGGCGGGCCGGTCACCCCGGGTGCGGCGGGCGGCGAGGGCCGCGAGTTCCGTCGTACGGCCGCTGCCCGGGGCGCCGACGAGTGCCAGCACCGTCCGGTCGCCTTCCGTGAAGGCCGCCAACTCCCTTGCCACGCACGCGCGTTCGACCGGCTCCCGGGCTCCCGCGAGGCCGGTGTGCGGGCCGTCCTGGCCGACCGAGGTGGCCGTCAGCTCCAGGATGCCGGCCGGGTTGAGGTCGGCGCCGTACGCGGGCACGGTCGCCGCGTTGCGGGCGAGCAGCTCGCCGAGGGGGCCGTCGGCGGGCCGCAGCGGGACCGCGAAGCCCGCGTCGCTGTGCGCGGAGTGCAGGGCCGTGCCGACGACGCCGAGGACCGCGCCGGTCACCGCGTCCAGCACCGGGCCGCCCGCCGCCCCGCCGCCGAGCCGCAGCGCGTCCCGGCCGGCGGTGCCGATGGCCAGTTCCAGCGCGTCCTGGAGGAGGTGGAAGCGGTCGGTGGCGGTGTACGTCACCTCGGTGGCGCCCAGTACCCGCGCCTGACGCCAGCAGCCCGCGGGGAGCCGTACGTACGTCCCGGCGTCGATCCGCTCCCGCACGGTCAGCGGCAGCGGGGCCAGGCCCAGCCCGTCGGTGCGGACCAGGGCCAGGTCACGGGCGGGCAGCGGGGTGACGGCCGAGGCGTCGACCACGCACACGCGCTCGCCCGCGGCGTCGTCCGCGGCGTGCAGTACGAGCCGGGGCAGACCGTCGACGGCCTCGTGGCTGGTGAGCAGGGTGCCGTCGTGATCGGCGAGGAAACCGAGGCCCCGGGGGCGGCCGGCCAGGTCGCGGATCTGGACGAGCGCGGGAGTGGGGGGCGGGGTGGCGGGGCGGCCGGTGCCGTCCGCCGTGTCCCGTTCCCGCGTACCGTCCGCCGGCTCCCGGCGACCGCTTCCGGTGCGCGGGTCCCGTCCCGCTCCGGTGTGCGGGCCCCGTCCCGCCATGGCCGTACCTCCCCGCCCTTACCCCGTGCCCTGGGTACGACGGTAGGCGCGCGGTGATCGGCGGGACAGATCGCGTGGCGAACGCGCCCCCGTCCGCTCCCCCGGTTCACTCCGAGCGCCTGCCCGGACGGGTGAATAGGCGGGTGCCGCTGGATAACCCTAGGGATGGGGGAACCGAGGGGGGACCGTGGAGCGGCGGCAGGGGCCCACCCCGTGGCCGGCCGCCGCTCCACGGGCGACACGCGCGCATCCGTCTCAGCCGAAGACGGCCAGGCTCTTGGCCTTGCCCTTCTGCTCCTCGACGAGCGCCAGGAAGCGGCCCTCGCCGTCGAAGACGGCCACGGGACCGGCGCCCGCGTACGCGTCGGGCATCTCCAGCCGGACGCCGTTCAGCAGCAGCCGGGCGCGCCGGGCGTCCACCTGCCAGCGCGGGAACGCGGCCGTTGCGGCCTCCGCGATCGGCATCACCGTCAGCTCCTGCTGGAGCTGGTCCAGCGTCTTCGCCGAATCGATCTTGTACGGCCCGACGCGCGTACGGCGCAGCGCGGTGAGGTGGCCGCCGACACCGAGGCCGGCGCCCAGGTCACGGGCGAGGGCGCGGATGTAGGTGCCGGAGGAGCAGACGACCGAGACGACCAGGTCGAGGACCTGGGTGCCGTCCTCGGCGACCGCGTCCCGGACGTCGTACACCGTGAAGGAGGAGACCGTCACCGGGCGGGCGGGGATCTCGAAGTCCTCGCCCTCGCGGGCCCGCTTGTACGACCGTACGCCGTCGATCTTGATGGCGCTGACCTTGGACGGCACCTGCATGATGTCGCCGGTCAGCTTGGCGATGCCGGCGTCGATGGCGTCCCGGGTGACCTTGGAGGCGTCGGTGGACGAGGTGATCTCGCCCTCGGCGTCGTCGGTGACCGTGTTCTGGCCCAGGCGGACGGTGCCCAGGTACTCCTTCTCGGTCAGCGCGAGGTGCCCGAGCAGCTTGGTGGCGCGCTCGATGCCGAGGACCAGGACACCGGTCGCCATCGGGTCGAGGGTGCCGGCGTGGCCGACGCGGCGGGTCCGGGCGATCCCGCGCATCTTGGCGACCACGTCGTGCGAAGTGAAGCCCGACGGCTTGTCGACGATGACGAGGCCGTCGGGCGGGGTGGGCTTGCTGGTCATTCGGCGCTGTCGTCCGTCTCCTCGTCGGAACCCGGCTTCTTGTACGGGTCCGCCTCGCCGGCGTACGCGGCGCCCGCGGACGCCTCCCGCACGGCCGCGTCGGACTGCCGGGCCCGGTCGAGGAGGTCCTCGATGGTCCGGGCGGTGTCCGGCAGGGCGTCCGCGACGAAGGTGAGGGTCGGCGTGAACTTCACGCCCGCCGCACGGCCGACCTCGGAGCGCAGGATGCCCTTGGCGCTCTCCAGGCCCGCGGCGGCGGACTTCCGCTCCTCGTCGTCCCCGTAGACCGTGTAGAAGACGGTCGCCTCCCGCAGGTCACCCGTGACCCGGGTGTCCGTGATGGTGACGTGCGTGCCGAGCCGCGGGTCCTTGATCCCGCGCTGCAGCTTCTGGGCCACCACCTCTCGGATGAGGTCCGCCAGCCTTTTCGCCCGCGCGTTGTCGGCCACTGCTCCGTCTCCCGTTCTTGTTCTTCTGCTTGTGTTGCTGTGTTCTGGTCGGCGTCGGTCGTCTTCAGTCGTCCTCGCCGTGGAAGCGGCGTCGGACCGACAGCAGCTCCACCTCCGGGCGGCCGGCGACCAGCCGTTCGCACCGGTCGAGTACGTCGCTCAGGTGCCCCGCGTCGCCGGAGACCATCGCCAGGCCGATACAGGCCCTGCGATGGAGGTTCATGTGGTCCACCTCGGCCGCGCTGACCGCGTACTTCCGCTGGAGTTCGGCGACGATCGGGCGGACGACGGAGCGCTTCTCCTTCAGCGAATGGACGTCGCCGAGGAGGAGGTCGAAGGACAGAGTCCCCACGTACATGTGTGTAGCCGGTTCACCCGCCGGTACGGGATCGATGGCCCCTTGGCCGTGCGGCCGGGGACATCAAGAACGGTACCGCGTACCTGCCGGTGGCTCGACAGGGTTTCGGTGCCGTGGGCCGCGCGGCCCGTGGGAACGGCAAGCTGGCCGGCGGGACCGAGATCCCGCCGGCCAGCTTCGGAAACCGTCGGCCGTTACGCCCGCGGCTTCTCCCGCATCTCGTACGTCGCGATGACGTCGTCGATCTTGATGTCGTTGTAGTTACCGAGGTTGATACCGCCCTCGTAACCTTCGCGAATCTCGGTGACGTCGTCCTTGAAGCGACGCAGGCCCTCGATGTTGAGGTTCTCCGCGACCACCTTGCCGTCGCGGATGAGGCGCGCCTTGGTGTTGCGCTTGACCTCGCCCGAGCGGATGAGGACACCGGCGATGTTGCCCAGCTTGGACGACTTGAAGACCTCGCGGATCTCCGCCGTACCGAGCTCGACCTCCTCGTACTCCGGCTTGAGCATGCCCTTGAGGGCCGCCTCGATCTCCTCGATCGCCTGGTAGATGACCGAGTAGTACCGGACGTCCACGCCCTCGCGCTCGGCCATCTGCGCCGCGCGGCCGGCCGCGCGGACGTTGAAGCCGATCACGATGGCGTCGGAGCCCATCGCCAGGTCGATGTCGGACTCCGTGACCGCACCGACGCCGCGGTGCAGGACGCGGATGTCGACCTCTTCGCCGACGTCCAGCTGGAGCAGGGACGACTCGAGCGCCTCGACGGAACCAGAAGCGTCACCCTTGATGATCAGGTTCAGCTGCTGGACCTCGCCGGCCTTGAGCACCTTGTCCAGGTCCTCGAGCGACACACGGCGCGTGCGCTTGGCGAAGGCCGCGTTGCGCTCACGGGCAGCACGCTTCTCGGCGATCTGACGGGCCGTACGGTCCTCGTCGACCACCAGGAAGTTGTCGCCCGCACCCGGGACGTTGGTCAGGCCCAGGACCTGGACCGGCGTCGACGGGCCCGCCTCGGCGACGTTGTTGCCGTTGTCGTCGAGCATGGCGCGCACGCGGCCGTAGGC
The DNA here is from genome assembly GCF_044388685.1 of Streptomyces sp. NPDC020192. Lineage (NCBI taxonomy): Bacteria > Bacillati > Actinomycetota > Actinomycetes > Kitasatosporales > Streptomycetaceae > Streptomyces > Streptomyces sp. NPDC020192. The sequence goes on from NZ_JBIRXG010000036.1 coordinate 51,252, forward strand.
GTCGCCCACGACCATCGTGTCGCCGACCCGCAGGGTGCCTCGCTGGACGAGGACCGTCGCCACGGCACCGCGGCCGCGGTCGAGACGGGACTCGATCGAGATGCCCTGCGCGTCCTGGGCCGGGTTGGCCCGCAGGTCGAGCGAGGCGTCCGCGGTGAGGACCACGGCCTCCAGCAGCGAGTCGATGTGCAGACCCTGCTTGGCGGAGATGTCGACGAACATCGTGTCGCCGCCGTACTCCTCGGCCACCAGGCCGTACTCGGTCAGCTGACCGCGCACCTTGGTCGGGTCGGCACCCTCGACGTCGATCTTGTTGACCGCGACGACGATCGGGACGTCGGCCGCCTTGGCGTGGTTGAGCGCCTCGACCGTCTGCGGCATGACGCCGTCGTTGGCCGCGACGACCAGGATCGCGATGTCGGTCGACTTCGCACCACGGGCACGCATGGCGGTGAACGCCTCGTGACCCGGGGTGTCGATGAAGGTGATCCTGCGCTCTTCGTCGTTGACCTCGGTCGAGACCTGGTAGGCACCGATGTGCTGGGTGATGCCGCCGGCCTCGCCCGCGATGACGTTCGTCTTGCGGATGGCGTCGAGCAGTCGGGTCTTACCGTGGTCGACGTGACCCATGACGGTGACGACCGGCGGACGGACCACCAGGTCCTCCTCGTCGCCCTCGTCCTCGCCGAACTCGATGTCGAAGGACTCGAGCAGCTCGCGGTCCTCCTCCTCGGGGCTGACGATCTGAACCGTGTAGTTCATCTCGCCGGCGAGGAGCTGCAGGGTGTCGTCGGAGACGGACTGGGTCGCGGTGACCATCTCGCCGAGGTTCATCATGACCGCGACGAGCGACGCCGGGTTGGCGTTGATCTTCTCCGCGAAGTCGGTGAGCGACGCGCCGCGGGAGAGACGGATGGTCTCGCCGTTGCCGCGCGGCAGCATCACGCCGCCGACGCTCGGGGCCTGCATGGCCTCGTACTCCTGGCGACGCTGCCGCTTCGACTTGCGACCGCGACGCGCGGGACCGCCGGGACGGCCGAAGGCACCCTGCGTGCCACCGCGGCCACCGGGACCGCCGGGACGGCCGCCGAAGCCGGGACGGCCACCGCCGCCACCGCCGGGACCACCCGGACGACCGGCGAAGCCACCGCCACCGCCGGCGCCACCGGGACCAGCGGGACGACCGGCGAAGCCGCCACCGCCGCCACCGGGACGGGCGAAGCCGCCGCCACCCGGACGACCGCCGCCGCCACCGGGACGACCGCCACCACCAGGACCGCGGCCACCGGGACCACCGCCGCCGGGACGCGGGCCGGCAGCGGGACGCTGCGGCATCATGCCGGGGTTCGGACGCGGACCGGCCGGGCCGGGACGCGGGCCGCCCTGCGGGCGGGGCATGCCGGCGGGCGACGGACGGGAACCGCCCGGAGCCTGCGGACGCGGACCGCCACCCTGCTGACCGGGCGCCTGCGGACGGGGGCCGGCGCCGGGGGCACCCGGACCACCCGGGCGCGGGCCGCCCTGCGGGCGCGGGGCCTGCGGGCGGGCCATGCCGGTGGAGCCACCGGAGGTGAAGGGGTTGTTACCCGGACGCGGACCGGCCGGACGGGCACCCGGACGCGGGGCCTGGCCACCGGGACGCGGGGCACCCTGCCCCGGACGGGCCTGACCCTGACCGGGACCACCCGGACGGGAGCCACCGGGCTTCGGGGCACCCGGACGGGCGCCGGGACGCGGACCCTGCGCGGCCGGAGCCTGCGGGGTCTGGGCGGCCGGGGCGGCCGGCGGAGCGGTGAACTCCGGGGCGGCCGGGGCCGGACGCGGCGCGGGCTTGGGACCCGGCACCGGACGCGGGCCGGGGGCCGGCGCGGGCGCCATGGGGGCCGACGGAGCAGCCGGCTGCTGGGCAGCGGGCGCCGTCGGAGGCTTGGGGGCTGCCGGCCTCGGGGCAGCCGGACGTGCCGCCTGCACCGGGGAGGGCGCGGCGGGCTTGGGGGCAGCCTTGCGCGGGGCGGGCTTGCCGGCGGACTTGCCGGAGCCACCCTGGAAGGCGTCGGTCAGCTTGCGTACAACCGGCGCTTCGATCGTCGAAGACGCCGAACGGACGAATTCACCGAGTTCCTGGAGCTTGGCCATGACGACCTTGCTCTCCACACCGAACTCCTTGGCGAGTTCGTAGACCCGGACCTTAGCCACTTCGCTCCTTTGAGGTCCGGGTTGAAGCCGGACCGTCGCTAGTTCATGGGCGTACTCATCGCGTACTCATCGAGTGCTCATCGCAATCTCGACCTGCTTTCGACTCGCGAGGTACCAGTCCGTACGGGGGGTTCCGTACGACACGTCTTACGGTGTTGCCTGCTCGGCAACTGTTGTCTGCTCGACGTACTGGCGCAACGCCTTTGTGTCGAGCGGCCCCGGGGCGCGCAGTGCCCGCGGGAACGCCCGGCGACGTACCGCCTGGTCGAGACAGACCAGGACGGGGTGTACATAGGCACCCCGGCCGGGCAGCGTACCGCGAGGATCGGGGACACATTCGTCCTTGATCGCCACGATGCGCAGCAGCTCCGTCCTGGCCGCCCGCTCCCGGCACCCCACACAGGTGCGTTCAGGGCATGGTCGGGCGTGCGTCCGGCCAGACACAGCTAAGTCTACCTCCCCGCGGCGACCTCACCCTTTCGGGTGAGGATTCGAACAGTTGCCGCACTGTAACTGACGTGATCTGAACGACTACCGGCCGAGATCTATTCCCCGGCCTGCTCGGTGTCCGGGCGGATGTCGATGCGCCAGCCGGTGAGGCGGGCGGCGAGGCGGGCGTTCTGCCCCTCCTTGCCGATCGCCAGCGACAGCTGGTAGTCGGGCACGATCACCCGGGCGGAGCGGGCGGCGAAGTCGACGACCTCAACCTTGCTCACCCGAGCGGGTGACAGGGCGTTCGCCACCATCTCCGCCGGGTCGTCCGACCAGTCGACGATGTCGATCTTCTCGCCGTTCAGCTCACCCATCACGTTGCGCACCCGGCCGCCCATCGGGCCGATGCAGGCGCCCTTGGCGTTCAGACCCGAACGGGTGGACCGTACGGCGATCTTGGTGCGGTGACCGGCCTCGCGGGCGATCGCCGCGATCTCGACCGACCCGTCGGCGATCTCCGGCACCTCCAGGGCGAAGAGCTTCTTCACCAGGTTGGGATGCGTACGGGACAGGGTCACGGACGGGCCGCGCACGCCCTTCGCCACGCGGACGACGTACGACCGCAGCCGCATGCCGTGCGGATACGACTCCCCCGGAACCTGCTCCTGCACCGGCAGGATGGCCTCCAGCTTGCCGATGTCGACCAGCACGTTCTTCGGGTCGCGGCCCTGCTGGACCACGCCGGTGACGATGTCGCCCTCGCGGCCCGCGTACTCGCCGAGGGTCGCGTCGTCCTCCGCGTCGCGCAGCCGCTGCAGGATCACCTGCTTGGCGGTGCTGGCGGCGATGCGCCCGAAGTCCGACGGGGTGTCGTCGAACTCGCGCGGCTCCTGCCCGTCCTCCAGGTCCTCGGGGTCCTCCTTCGCCCACACGGTCACGTGCCCGCTGTTCCTGTCGAGCACGACGCGCGCGTGGCGGCGGCTTCCCTCGGTGCGGTGGTAGGCGATGAGGAGGGCCGACTCGATCGCCTCGACCAGCAGGTCGAAGGAGATCTCCTTCTCCCTGACCAAGCCCCGCAGGGCGCTCATGTCGATGTCCACGGCTACGCCTCCTCCTCTTCCTTCATGTCTTTCTCGTCCGTCTTGTCCTTGCGGCTGAACTCGACCTGCACGCGCGCCCTGGCGATCTCCGGGAAGGCGAGCCGACGGGTGGTGGCCTTGCGGCCCTTGACCCCGGGGACCTCCAGGTCCAGGCCCTCGTCGTCCACGTCCAGGATCCGCGCGACCAGCTCGCCACCCTCCGCCAGCTGGAACTTCACCAGCCGGTCGACGGCGCGCACGAAGTGCCGGTGCTCGGTGAGGAGGCGCTCCGCGCCGGGGGTGCCGACCTCCAGGTCGTACGCCGCGTCGCCCATCGCGTTGGTCTCGTCCAGCTTCGCCGAGAGCGCACGGCTCACATCGGCGATGGCGTCCAGATCCGCTCCGGTGTCGGAGTCGACAACCACACGCAGCACCCGCTTGCGTCCGACGGAGTCCACAGCGATCTCTTCGAGATCCAGCCCCTGGGACGTGACGAGCGGTTCCAGCAGCTCTCGCAGCCTCTCGCTCTGGGTGGTGCTCATCCGGGTGACTCCTCGGCCGCGTGTGCTGTTGTGGGATGGGTCGCGTGTCTGGTCAAAGGGTATCCGGTCGCCGGGGGTGTTGCCGTCCGCCTGTGGACAAGTCGGGACGATCCCTGTGGACGAAGGGCCGACCGGCGCCGGTGAGTGGCACGGGACGAGTGCGCGGGTACCGTGATCACGGCGGATCCCCTTGCCGCCCGTGTGTTCGTACGAGCCCCCCGAGGACGTCTGCAGTGCCGTACCCCCCGCCGCCGCGCACCCCCTCGGGGCCGCGCAGAAGAACCCTGCTCGCCTCTGCCGCCGGTGCCGCCCTGCTGGCGGGCTGTACGGCCGCTCCGGACTCCGGTGACGGCGGCACCTCCTCGGTCACGGCACGGGCACGCGCGCGTGCGGCGCAGGACAGCCGGGGGCTGCTGGCGCGGTACGACGCCGTGCTCGCCGCACATCCGGGGCTCGCGGAGCGGCTGCGGCCGTTGCGGGCCCAGGTGGCGGCGCATGTCCGGGCGTTCGCGGACGGTACGACGCCCACGCCCGTGAAGTCCTCCGCCTCCCCGGCGCCTGTCCCGACCGTCCCGGCCACCGAGAAGGACGCCCTCGCCGGTCTCGCCACCGCCGAGCGCACCCTCGCCGACCAGCGGGCCAGGGCCCTGCTGGACGTGCCGGGCGAGCTTGCGCGGCTGCTGGCGTCGGTGGCGGCGGCGGGGGCCACGCACGCGTACCTGCTGACGGAGGGGGCCAAGTGAGTGACGAGGCGAAGAACGAGGCCAAGAAGGCGGAGCTGACCGCGTTGCAGGCGGCGCTGGCGGCCGAGCACGCGGCGGTGTACGGGTACGGCGTCGTCGGCGGCCGGATCGCCGGGGCCCGCCGGAGCGAGGCGCGGGCGGCCTGGGACGCCCACCGGGCCAGGCGGGACGCGCTGACCCGCGAGGTGCGCGACCTGGGCGGCCAGCCGGTCGCCGCGGACGCCGCCTACGCGCTGCCCTTCCCGGTGCCGGACTCGGCGGCCGCAGTGCGGCTGGCCGCCCGGTTGGAGGAGCGGCTGGCCGGGGTGTACGCGGACCTGGTGCGGGCGGCGGCGGGCGCGCGGCGCGGCTCGGCCGCCGGGGCGCTTCGGGAGGCCGCGGTGCGCGCGGTGCGCTGGAGCGGGGAGAGCGTAGCCTTCCCTGGGCTCGCCGAGCGGGCCGCCGAGGGGACGGGCGCGGCCGGTACGACGGCCGGTACGACGTCATCGGCCTCCGCCTCGGCGACACCGTGACCCGCTGACCCGGCACCCCTAGCCCGTAAGGAACGACCCGGACTGAACCCGGAACTGGAAGGAAACGCTCGCGCATGGCTTTCGAACCGCCGCCCCGCCTGATCCGGGCGCTCGGTGAGACGGCGCCGGACGGCGACGCCTGGCTGGCCGAACTGCCCGCGACCGCCGAACGGGCCGTCGCCGCGCGGGAGTTGACCGTGGAGCGGGTGCAGCTGCCGGGTGGCCGCAGCAGCCTGGTGGTGCTGGTGCGGCGGGCGGACGGCACCCCGGCCGTGCTGAAGCTGGCCCCGCCCCGGGCCCGCCCGGAGAGCGAGCGGGCGGCGCTGGCGCACTGGGGCGGCCTGGGCGCCGTACAGCTGCTGGAAGCCGGTGGCGAGGAGGGCGTGCTGCTGCTGGAGCGGCTGCACCCGGATGTGTCGGTGCGGTCGCTGCCGGAGGCGAAGGCACTGCTGGAGGCGGCGGGGACGCTGCGCCGGCTGTGGGTCGAGCCGCCGGCGGACCACGTCTTCGAGACGGTCGCCGAGCGCACCGGGCGGCAGGCGGTGGCCATGCGGGCGGGCGCGGACGCCGACCCCGAGGTGGCGCCCCTGGTCGACGCGGCGCTCACGGCCCGCGAGGAGCTGGTGGCGGCGCCGCCCGAGCACAGGCTGCTGCACGGGACGTTCCGGCAGAGCAAGGTGCTGTCCGGGGAGCGGATGCCGTGGCTCGCGGTGGGGCCTGATCCGGTGGTCGGCGAGTGTGCCTTCGATCTGGCGCGTCTGGTGCGGGACCGGGTGGAGGACCTGATCGCGACGGCGTCCGGCGCGGCGACCGTGCGGCGGCGGATCAAGCGGCTCGCGGAGTCGCTGGAAGTTGATCAGGACCGGTTGCGGGGGTGGACCCTGTTCCGGGCGGTGGAGTCCGGGGTGCGTGCACGCAGGGTCGGCCGCGACAAGGACGCGGAACTGCTCCTGGAGTTCGCCGGGTGGCTCTAGCCGGCTGGTCGTGGGGGGGGCCCCCCCCCCCCGGGGGGCCGGGGGGCCCCCCCGGGGGGAGGGCCGGGCGCGGGGGGGGGGGGCCCCGCCCCCCCCCCCCGCCCGCCCCCCCGGGGCGCGGGGCGGCAACTCGACCCCCCCCCC
>NZ_JBIRXG010000037.1:0-56976 GCF_044388685.1 Streptomyces sp. NPDC020192
CCCCCACGGACGCCGCCCTGGCCGCCGACCTCGCGCTGCCGATCGAGGAGCTGGAGCTCACGGTCCGCTCCTACAACTGCCTCAAGCGTGAGGGCGTCCACTCGGTGGGTGAGCTCATGGCGCGCTCCGAGGCGGACCTCCTCGACATCCGTAACTTCGGTGCGAAGTCGATCGACGAGGTCAAGGCGAAGCTGGCCGGCATGGGCCTGGGCCTCAAGGACAGCCCGCCCGGATTCGACCCGACCGCCGCCGCCTTCGACGCGGACGACAACGGGAACACGGGTTTCATGGAGACCGAGCAGTACTGAACGGGCACGGAACAGCCCCCTCGGAGATCACTCCGAGGGGGCTGTCCGCTACGGCCGTCCGGCCAGTGCCTCGATCAGGCGGCGCCGTACCCCCCGCCCGAGGGGTCGCTCAGTCCGGCGACGCCGTCGGGGGTGCCGATGCCGGTGGGGGCGTCGTATCCCGGGGTCGCGGAGAAGCTGCCGGCGCTGCCGGTGGTGATGTCGAAGAAGTCCTGCGGGTGGGCGTAGGGGTAGGTGTTGGGGAAGGTGCCGGGGGCGGGGTTGCCGGCCAGGGCGTACATCCCGGCGACCAGCGGGGAGGCCACGCTGGTGCCGCCCGCGACCACCCAGCCGATGGAACCGTCGGGGATGGGGGATGAGGTGTACACCGCCACGCCGGTGGCGATGTCCGCGACCGCGGAGACGTCGGCGATGGTGCGGTTGGTACAGATGGTGTCGTGCTGGAAGGCGGGCTTGGGTTCGAAGAGGGAGCAGCCGCATCCGGTGCCGTTCCAGGCTCTTTCCGTCCAGCCGCGACTGTTGTTCGCACGGAACAGTGAGGTACCGCCCACGGCGGTGACATAGGGGGAAGCGGGCGGATACTGCGTTACGCCTCCGTTGTCACCCGAGCTGAAGGTGAAGGCCACGCCGGGGTGGTTGAAGTGGAAGTCGAAGGCGCCCTCGAACGGGGCCTCCGGCAGGTCCCAGCTGTTGGAGATGAACTTCGCGCCCTGAGCGACGGCCTGGTCGACTCCGGCGAACAGATCGCCGGGGGCGGCGCTGACGTCTTCGACGACCAGGATGTGGCAGTTCGGGCAGGAGGCGCTCACCATCTCCACGTCGATGGCCTCCTCCAACGTCCATTCCGGGACGACGGTGGTCGGCAGGGTGCTGCCGCCGTTCTGGTTGATCACACGGAAGCAGCCGCTGGCCGTGTGCACGTCGGGAGGTGGAACTGGCGGCGGTAGACGGCCAGGTCGCTCTCCATGTTGGGGTGGTGGTAGGCGACGTTGATGGCCACGGTCCGGTGCTGGCCGTTGGTGCCGGCCAGCTTGTAGGCACTGCGGATGTCGGATGGGCTGAGGCCTGCCGGCTGCGCACCCGGCGGGAGGGACGCGACGGGTCTGAAGTGGGGATTGAGCATGGCCAGACAGGCCGCACGCTGCCAATTGGACGTCGGCTGGCAAACCCGCATGGGAGGCAGCGGTTGGGGCTGGCCGGCAGCCGAACCGTGGGTCTGGACGGCTGCTGGACGGTGGCCGGCGGGCGAGCCCTGGGGCTGGGCGGTCGCCGAAGCCGCCGCCAAGCCCACCAGCACGAAGACCGCGGCCAGCAGCGACCGGATCGGACGGGCGCGGAACATGACACTCCTCCGGCGCCGGAGGGGCGGCACCGTGCTCGGGCGGGCTGTCGCCGCCTGACCTTCGGGTTCGCGTCCTTGACCCGTCCCTCCCGGCATTTTCCGCCGGTCCGCGCAACCCGTGGCGGCGTCTGCCGCGGCGCCCACTGTCGGCCCCCGACTACGGCACCGAACCCGAGCAGCGCCTGATCACCCGTCGGACGGCGTACGGAAACCACCCGTACAGCAGTACGCCCGCGTTCCGGAGAAGCCGCTTGGGGCGGCCACCTCCGTGACGCTCGCCACACCGCTGGGAGCAGCGCGCGACTGAGGCGGAAACCGGGGCGGACAACGTCGAAGGGCCCCACTGCGAACAGTGGGGCCCTTCGACATCGTGCCCGGTGAGGCACTGGCGGAGGATACGAGATTCGAACTCGTGAGGGGTTGCCCCCAACACGCTTTCCAAGCGTGCGCCCTAGGCCTCTAGGCGAATCCTCCGCCGGAAACATTACATGACCGAGGGGAGTGCTCGCGAACCCGTTCCCGCAGGCCCGGATCGGGTGGGGCCGCGGTCGGTGATCGGGTACTGAGCGCGGGCCGGGATCGGGTAGTGTGGGGCGCAGCCCCTCACGTGGCGCTATCTGACTGAACTCCCCCAGGGCCGGAAGGCAGCAAGGGTAGGTCGGCTCTGGCGGGTGCGTGGGGGGCCCTTGTTTTTCCCGGGTTGTCAGTGGGCGCCTATAACCTCGTATGCGTGTCGTCTCTCGCGCTGTACCGCCGCTATCGCCCGGAGACCTTTGCCGAGGTCATCGGGCAGGAGCATGTCACCGACCCGCTGCAGCAGGCGCTGCGGAACAACCGGGTCAATCACGCGTACCTGTTCAGCGGTCCGCGCGGCTGTGGCAAGACGACCAGCGCGCGCATCCTCGCCCGCTGTCTGAACTGTGAGCAGGGTCCCACGCCGACCCCGTGCGGCGAGTGCCAGTCCTGCCGGGACCTCGCCCGCAACGGGCCGGGCTCGATCGACGTCATCGAGATCGACGCGGCCTCTCACGGTGGTGTGGACGACGCCCGTGAGCTGCGCGAGAAGGCGTTCTTCGGCCCCGCCGGCAGCCGCTACAAGATCTACATCATCGACGAGGCCCACATGGTCACGTCGGCCGGTTTCAACGCGCTGCTGAAGGTCGTCGAGGAGCCGCCGGAGCACCTCAAGTTCATCTTCGCCACCACCGAGCCCGAGAAGGTCATCGGCACCATCCGGTCGCGGACCCACCACTACCCCTTCCGGCTCGTGCCGCCGGGCACCCTGCGCGACTACCTCGCCGAGGTGTGCGGGCGGGAGGACATCCCCGTCGAGGAGGGCGTACTGCCGCTCGTCGTCCGCGCGGGCGCCGGTTCCGTGCGTGACTCCATGTCCGTCATGGACCAGCTCCTCGCCGGTGCCGGCGCGGAGGGTGTGACGTATGCCATGGCCACCTCCCTCCTCGGCTACACCGACGGCTCGCTGCTCGACTCCGTCGTCGAGGCCTTCGCCACCGGTGACGGCGCCGCCGCCTTCGAGGTCGTGGACCGCGTCATCGAGGGCGGCAACGACCCGCGTCGCTTCGTCGCCGACCTGCTGGAGCGGCTGCGCGACCTGGTGATCCTCGCCGCCGTTCCGGACGCGGCGGAGAAGGGGCTTTTCGACGCCCCGGCCGACGTCCTGGAGCGCATGCAGGCCCAGGCGTCCACGTTCGGCGCCGCCGAGCTGAGCCGCGCCGCCGACATGGTCAACCAGGGCCTGACGGAGATGCGCGGCGCCACCTCGCCCCGCCTCCAGCTGGAACTGATCTGCGCACGCGTGCTGCTCCCCGCCGCCTACGGCGACGAGCGCTCCGTGATGGCCCGCCTCGACCGCCTCGAGCGCGGCGTCAACTTCGCCGGCGGGGCCGGCGCGCCCGCCATGGGGTACGTCCCCGGCCCCGAGGCCCACGGCGCACCGGTTCCCCCCGGCGGCGGCCCCGCCGCGGCCCGGGCAGCCGTCCGCGTGACGGGCGCTCCGGCGCACACCCCTGCTCCGTCCGGCTCCGGTGCGCCGTACGGCGGTTCCGGTGCTCCGGCGGGCGGGGGCGACGGTGCTCCGGCCCACGGAGGTGGCGGCGCTCCGGTAGCGCCGGTTCACGGTGGAGATGGCGCTCCGGTCGCTCCGCAACCCGCCCCGGCTCCCGCGCCCACCCCCGCGCCCACCCCTGCTCCCGCCCCGGCCCCCGCTGCCCCGGCCCCGGCCGCTCCTGCCGTGCCCGGCACCCCCGCCGCTCCCGGAGCCTGGCCCACCGCCGCGCCCGCAGGCGGCGGCCGACGCCCCGGTGGCTGGCCCACGGCAGCCGCTCCGGCGGGCGGCCAGCAGGGTCAGGCCCCGGCCCGCGGCCCCGCTCAGCCGCAGCACCAAGCGGGCCCGGCACCCGCACCGACGGCCCCGGTCGCCACCGCCGCCCCCACCGCCGCCCCCACCGCTCCCACCGGCGGCCTCGACCCCCGCGTGCTCTGGCCGAACATCCTGGAGGCGGTCAAGAACCGCCGCCGCTTCACCTGGATCCTGCTCAGCCAGAACGCCCAGGTGACCGGCTTCGACGGCACGACGCTCCAGCTCGGCTTCGTCAACGCCGGCGCCCGTGACAACTTCGCCGGCAGCGGCAGTGAGGACGTGCTGCGGGCGGCGCTGGCCGAGCAGTTCAACGTGCAGTGGAAGATCGAGGCGGTCGTCGACCCGTCCGGCGGCTCCCAGGGCTTCGGCGGCGCTTCCGCCGGAGGCGGCGGTGGCTACGGCGCCCCGGCCGCACCCCGCCCCGCGGCACCCCAGTCCGCCGCCCCGCAGGCACCCACGCCGACCCCGGCCGCCCCTGCCACGTCGGCGGCACCCACCCCGGCCCCCCGGCCCACGCCCGCCCCCGAGCCGCCCCCCGTCGCCCCCGAGGACGACATCCCCGAGGACGACGACCCCGACCTGGACGAATCGGCCCTCTCCGGACACGAACTGATCGTGCGGGAGCTGGGTGCGACGGTGGTGGAGGAGTTCTCGAACGAGTAGCCGGCCGAGGGGTCCGGGAGCGGAGCACCGGCACCCTTGGAGGAAAGCCCAACAAGCCCGCCCCCCAACCTTCGGCAACCTTGCCATTAGGCTGACCCCCGTGAAGGTCCTCGTCATCGGCAGCGGCGCCCGCGAACACGCCCTGTGCCGCTCCCTGTCCCTCGACCCCGACGTCACGGCGCTGCACTGCGCCCCCGGCAACGCCGGCATCGCCGAGGTCGCCGAGCTGCACCCGGTCGACGCGCTCGACGGCAAGGCGGTGGCCGAGCTGGCCGCAGGCCTCGGCGCCGAGCTGGTCGTCGTCGGCCCGGAGGCCCCGCTGGTCGCCGGGGTCGCCGACGCCGTCCGCGACGCGGGCATCCCCGTCTTCGGCCCGTCCCGGGAGGCCGCGCAGCTGGAGGGGTCCAAGGCCTTCGCCAAGGACGTCATGGCGGCGGCCGGGGTGCCGACCGCCCGCTCCTACGTCTGCACGACCGCGGAGGAGGCCGCCGAGGCCCTCGACGCCTTCGGCGCGCCGTACGTCGTCAAGGACGACGGTCTCGCCGCCGGCAAGGGCGTCGTCGTCACGGAAGACCTCGACCGGGCCACGGCGCACGCGGCCGGCTGCGAGCAGGTGGTGATCGAGGAGTTCCTCGACGGCCCCGAGGTGTCCCTCTTCGCCATCACCGACGGCGAGACGGTCGTCCCGCTTCAGCCCGCCCAGGACTTCAAGCGCGCCCTGGACGGCGACGAGGGTCCGAACACCGGCGGCATGGGCGCGTACTCGCCGCTGCCGTGGGCCGACCCGAAGCTGGTCGACGAGGTGTTCGAGACGGTCCTCCAGCCGACGGTGGACGAACTGCACCGCCGGGGCACGCCGTTCTCCGGCCTGCTCTACGCGGGCCTCGCGATCACCAGCCGCGGGGTCCGGGTCATCGAGTTCAACGCCCGCTTCGGCGACCCCGAGACCCAGGTCGTGCTGGCCCGGCTGCGGACCCCGCTGGCCGGGCTCCTGATGGCCGCCGCCACCGGAAACCTCGCCGATCTGCCGCCCCTGCGCTGGAGCGAGGACGCGGCCGTCACGGTCGTCGTCGCCTCGCACAACTACCCCGACACCCCCCGCACCGGCGACCCGATCACCGGTCTGGACGAGGTGGCCGCCGAGGACGCCCCGCACGCGTACGTGCTGCACGCCGGGACCAGGCGGGACGGCGACGCCGTCGTCAGCGCGGGCGGGCGGGTGCTGTCCGTCACGGCCACCGGCACGGATCTGACCGAGGCGCGCGAGCGGGCGTACCGGGCGGTGGACCGGATCCGGCTGGACGGCTCCCAGCACCGCACGGACATCGCCGCGAAGGCGGCCCAGGAGGCCCAGGACGCCCCGGCGGCGGGCGCCTGACCTGCCCTCCTGCCACCCGAACCGCTCCCAGGCCCCGGACCCGCAATCCGGGGCCTGATCTTTGCTGTCTGTCACCCACCTCTGACCAGAGCCATTCCATCGAGTGAGCAATCGTCCATACGGCTGACGGGGGCCGGGGCCCCAACTAGGGTGCCGCGCAAGCCTTCCGGACGTTCCGGCACTTGGCCCACCGGCATTGCGATGTCAGTGGCGGGTGCCACAGTGGGGGAGTGAGCACCACCAGGCAAGCACGGCAACGGCAGCGAGGGGGTGAGGTCGGCACGTGAGCGGAATCGGTGTGGAGGTGGGCGCGCAGGCCGCGCGCTCCCGGGCCCTCGCCGTCCTGCGGGTCCGGGGCCGGGCGCTGGGTGTGGCCCTGCTGCCCGCGGGCGCCGCGGTGATCCTGCTGGTCGGCGGCTCCACCGGCCACCTCGTCGGCCCGGGCTGGGACACCGCCCGGGTGGCGGTGAGCGCGCTCGCCCTGCTGGTGCTGGCGGCCGCCGCCGGCATCGCCCTGGTCGTGGCCCGGGCCCGCCCCGCCACGACGCCCACGGTCCCGATCGCGGAGGCGTCCGCCCCGGATCTGTACCGGATGGTGCGCGACCTCGCCGACCGGCTCGACGTGCCGGCCCCGTCGGCCATAGCGCTCACCCCGGACTGCGACAGCTGGCTGGAGGACCGTACGCACGCGGCCCACGGCCCCCCGGCCCGCTCGGCGCCCGACGAGATAGCCGGACCCCATGGCGCCCCAGCCCACCGTCGTACGCCGGTCGCGCCGGTCCTGGTGATCGGCTCCCCGTTCCTGTGGTGGATGCGGGTCGGCGAGCTGCGTGCGGTCCTCGCCCCGGTCGTCGCCGGTACGGGCCCTTCGGCGCACCCCGACATAGCGGCCGCCCGCCGCTTCGTGCGCGGTCTGGACGCGGCGCTCGCGGTCGCCTCGGCGCCCGGCCGCGGCCCGCTGGCCCGGGTGGCGTGCGCGGCGCTCGGCTGGGTGGCCCGACTGCTGCTGCACGGCTGCCGGGAGCACGCGACACAGATGGAGCGCGGGGTCGCGGCGGCCGCGGCCGAGCGCGCCCAGGCGGTCGACTACGGCCTCAGGATCGTCGCCCAGGAGCAGGTCGGCCTCGCCTACGCCGGCTGGGACCGGCTGCTGACCCGGGTCGCGCTGCCCGCCTGGCGCATGGGCCGATGGCCGTCCCGGCTGGACGCGGGCGTGGTCGCGGCGCTCACCGAGCTGTCCCGGCGCGACCGGCTGGCCGAGGGCTTCGCCTCCCGGCTCGGCGAGCGTCCCGCCTGCGATCTGCTGGAGGAGCCCGGCGCGATGGACGAGGCCGCCTCGCTGCTGGCCGCGCGCCTCTTCCACGGCGGCCCCGCCGAGCCCGGCCCCGACTGGGCGCCGGTGGACTGGCAGGCGTATCCGGAGGAGGTCGTGGACCGCACCTGGCGCGCGGAGGCGGCCCGGCTGCACCGCGTCCTGGACGCCCTGGGCGTGCGCCCCGCCGTCGACCCCGCGGCCCCCGACCCCGGCGGCCCCACCCTGGCCCGGGTCCTGGACCACCTCACCGAGCCGGCCGCCGTCATGCCGCACCAGGCCCCGTACGCGGCCGAAGAACTCCCTGAGGACCCCGACGAGGACATCGAGGCCGGTACGGAGCGCAGCGCGGCCCTCGCCGCCGGTCTGAGCGCCGAGCTGGTCCGGGAGGAGGCCTGCGCCCCGAGAGGCGCGAGCACCGCGGGCCACGGCCCCGAGAGCGTCCTGTGGGACGACGGCTCCCTGCCCCTCTTCCCGCTGCAGCCCCCGCGCACCGGCCGCGATCTGCTCGCCGACCACGTCACGGCGATGGTGTGCTGCGCGGCCGTCGACACCGCCGACGCGGTCCCCGCCCTGGACTGGCTGGACGGCCCCTCCCTGCTGCTGGACGGCGAGCGTGCCGCCGACCTCACCCCCAGAGTGCTCAGCCTGATCGAGGAGGGGGACCCGGGCCCGCTGCGCGACTGGCTGGCCGCGACCGGGATACGCCCCGAGAAGCCCGTACGACTGGTCTGACGGAAGTCGTCCAACGGAACCCCTGACTTCCACTTCAGGTCAATTCGCAACGACTAGTGACCGGGCGCGTGCGTTATGTGATGTGCTGGGTGCGACCACGCACCTGGCAAAGGCGTGCGACATACGACAGCACGGCCGAGCAGAGCGAGCACCACCGAGCACGGCGAGTACGGCGAGCACCACCGAGACAGGGACGACACGGGGGACCTGAGGGAGGGGAGCGATCATGGCCTCGGACCACATCCGCCGCTGGGAATCCGGAGCACTCGCGCACGCCGTCACGGACCCCTTCGGCCAGGGCCCGGTGCCCTGGCTGCGCGGCAGTGAGACCTACTTCGACGACACCGGCCACGTCGTGCCCTGGTACGTCGACCCGAGCCCGCAGCAGCCCACCGCCGTCGGCCCCACCCCGGGCCCCGCCCCGCGCGTGCCCGGCCCCCGCTCGGCCGACGACGTGCGCCGCCAGATCAAGGGCTTCACCTCCACCGGCGCGGTCGCCCCCGGCGAGGCGATCGACTTCCGCATCACGGTCGACCCGCCCCAGGAGTTCAGCGTCGACATCTACCGGATCGGCCACTACGGCGGTGACGGCGCCGCCAAGATCACCACCAGCCCCCGGCTGTCCGGCATCGTCCAGCCCGGCCCGCTGGCCGCCGACCGCACGGTCTCCTGCCACCACTGGTGGCTCTCCTGGCGCCTCCAGGTGCCCGTCCACTGGCACATCGGCGCCTATGTGGCCGTCCTCACCACCGTCGACGGCTACCGCTCCCACGTGCCGTTCACCGTCCGCGACGACCACCCCGCCGACCTGCTCCTGCTGCTGCCGGACGTCACCTGGCAGGCGTACAACCTCTACCCGGAGGACGGCCACACCGGCGCCAGCCTCTACCACGCCTGGGACGAGCGGGGCCGGCTGCTCGGCGAGGCCGACGCGGCGACCACGGTCTCCTTCGACCGGCCGTACGCGGGCGCGGGCCTCCCCCTGCACGTCGGCCACGCCTACGACTTCATCCGCTGGGCCGAGCGCTACGGCTACGACCTCGCCTACGCCGACGCCCGCGATCTGCACGCCGGCCGCGTCGATCCCACCCGCTACCGGGGCCTGGTCTTCCCCGGCCACGACGAGTACTGGTCGGTGCCGATGCGCCGGGCCGTCGAGGACGCCCGCGACCGGGGCACCTCGCTGGTGTTCCTGTCCGCCAACACCATGTACTGGCAGGTCGAGTTGGGTCCCTCCCCGTCCGGCGACCCGGACCGGCTGCTGACCTGCCGCAAGCGCAAGGGCCCCGGGAAGCCGGTGCTGTGGCGGGAGATCGACCGGCCCGAGCAGCAGCTCGTCGGCATCCAGTACGCGGGCCGGGTGCCCGAGCCGGCCCCGCTGATCGTCCGCAACGCCGGCCACTGGCTGTGGGAGGCGACCGGCGCGCACGAGGGCGACGCGATCGACGGCCTGGTCGCCGGCGAGGCCGACCGCTACTTCCCGCGCACCCCGCTGCCCGAGCACGACGAGCGCATCCTGCTCGCCCACTCCCCCTACACCGACAACGACGGCGTTCTGCGCCACCAGGAGACCTCCCTGTACCGGGCCCCCTCCGGCGCCTGGGTCTTCGCCTCCGGCACCTTCGCCTGGTCCCCGGCCCTGGACCGCCCCGAGCATGTGGACCCCCGCATCCAGCGCGCCACGGCCAACCTCCTGGACCGCATCTGCAAACGCGACTGACCCCCGGCGATCCACCCACCCGACACCCGCCACCGCCCCCTGGCCGAAACCGATCGTCCCCATAAGGGAGAATCGAGGTCATTGGACAGAACCACGGGGAGGAACCGTGTCCGGATTCGTAGAAAAGCCCGAGCCGATTCAGGTTCCGGGCCTGGTGCACCTGCACACCGGAAAGGTGCGCGAGCTGTACCAGAACGAGGCGGGCGACCTCGTGATGGTCGCCAGCGACCGCATGTCCGCCTATGACTGGGTGCTGCCCACGGAGATCCCCGACAAGGGCCGCGTCCTCACCCAGCTCTCCCTGTGGTGGTTCGACCAGCTGCGCGACCTCGCCCCGAACCACGTGATCAGCACCGAGCTGCCCGAGGGCGCCCCGGCCGACTGGGCGGGCCGCACGCTGGTCTGCAAGTCCCTGAAGATGGTCCCGGTCGAGTGCGTGGCCCGCGGCTATCTCACCGGCTCCGGCCTGCTGGAGTACGACGAGTCCCGTACGGTCTGCGGCCTCGCCCTTCCCGAAGGCCTCGTCGACGGATCCGAGCTGCCCGCCCCGATCTTCACCCCGGCCACCAAGGCCGAGGTCGGCGAGCACGACGAGAACGTCTCCTACGAGGAGGTCGCCCGCCAGGTCGGCGCCGAGACCGCCGCCCAGCTGCGCCAGGCCACCCTCGCCGTGTACGCGCGGGCCCGGGACATCGCCCGGGACCGGGGGATCATCCTGGCGGACACCAAGTTCGAGTTCGGCTTCGACGGCGAGACCCTCGTCCTCGCCGACGAGGTCCTCACCCCGGACTCCTCCCGCTTCTGGCCGGCCGACCAGTGGCAGCCGGGCCGCGCCCAGCCGTCGTACGACAAGCAGTTCGTCCGGGACTGGCTGACCTCGGCCGCCTCCGGCTGGGACAGGAAGAGCGAGCAGCCCCCGCCGCCGCTGCCGGACGCGGTCGTCCAGCAGACCCGGCAGAAGTACGTGGAGGCGTACGAGCGGCTGACGGGCCTGAGCTGGGCGTAACGCGAAAGGCCCCCGGAGGACCGGGGGCCTTTTCTGGAGCGGACGACGAGGCTCGAACTCGCGACCTCAACCTTGGCAAGGTTGCGCTCTACCAACTGAGCTACGTCCGCACTGCGCTACTGCGCGAGAGCAACTATACCCAACCTCGCTCGCGTGCGAGACGCACCGCCGCATGACGGTTCTCGGCGCCGAGCTTCGTGACGGCCGAGGAGAGGTAGTTCCGCACGGTCCCCGGCGACAGCGCGGCCCGCTCGGCGATCTCCGCGACCGGCGCTCCGTCGGCGGCCAGCTCCAGCACCTCGGCCTCCCGCGCGGTCAGCGGCGAGTCCCCGGCGGAGATCGCGTCGGCCGCCAACTCCGGGTCCACATAGCGGCTTCCGGCGTGCACGGTACGGATGATCTCGGCGAGCCGCTGGGCGCTGACGGTCTTCGGGACGAACCCGCGCACACCGGCCGCGAGCGCCCGTTTCAGGTGGCCGGGCCGCCCGTGCCCGGTGACGATCAGCACCTGGCAGCCGGGCAGTTCGGCGCGCAGGGATGTGGCGACCTTCACACCGTCGGCGCCCGGCATCTGAAGATCGAGCACGGCCACGTCGGGCGCGTGGGCCCGCGCCATCGCCAGCGCCTCGGGCCCGTCGGCCGCCTCCGCGACGACGAGGAGATCGTCCTCCAGCGACAGCAGCGCGGCCAGGGCGCCCCGGATCAGATGCTCGTCGTCGGCGAGCAACAGCCGTACCGGCCCGCTCATGATGTGACTCCTCTCACAGTCTCCAGGGGTACTTCGGCCACCACCCGGAACCGGTCCCGGTCGCCGACGAGCCCCGCCTGAAGCGTCCCGCCCACGGCGGCGAGCCGTTCCTTCAGACCCGCGAGCCCCGAGCCGCCGCTGTCGCGCGGGCCGGCCGCACCGTCGTTCTCCACCGTCAGCACCACCCGCCCCTCCCGCACCCGCAGCCCCACCTCACACCGTCCGGCGTCACCGTGCCGCAGCACGTTGGTGGTCGCCTCACGCACCACCCAGCCGAGCGCGGACTGCACCTCGGTGGGCAGCCCGGCCGTCTCCGCACGGACCTCACAGTCGATCCCGGCGGCCGCCAACACGCCCTGCGCGCCCGCGAGTTCGACCCCGAGGTCGGCCTCCCGGTAGCCGCGTACGACGGCCCGCACCTCGCGCTGGGACTCCTGCGCGATGCGCTGCACCTCGATCATCTGCTCCACCGCCTCCGGCCGCCCGCGCCGGGCCAGTTGGACGGCCAGCTCGCTCTTCAGCGAGATCACGGACAGGTTCCGCCCCAGCACGTCGTGCAGATCCCGGCCGAACCGCAGCCGCTCCTCGGCGACGGCGAGCCGGGCCTCGACCTCGCGGGCGCGTTCCGCCTCCCACAGCACGGACAGGGTCCAGGCGCCGCAGCGGCCGGTGATCAGGGAGAAGCCCGCGGCGAAGGCGGTCACCAGCCCGGTGGCGAATACCCCGGGACCGGTGGGGCGCGGAACCACGACGGCGGCCGTGACCAGCACCGACAGCCCTCCGAACCGGACCAGGAAGCGCCGGATCGGCACGGTCAGCGCGTACAGCATCCCGAACGTGATGAGCACGGCTCCGAGAGCGAGCGGGGTGGTGCCCGGGTCGGCCCCGCCGACCGCGCGCAGCGCCGCCGTCACCGCGACCCCGGACCCCAGCAGGACGGCGGCGCCCCGCTGGGCGCGCGGCGCCAGGGCGGCGCGCCCGAGGTAGTGGTCGAGCGCGGGCCGTAGCAGCCGGGCGGCGGCCGCGCACTGCAACAGGTTCACGGCGACGAGCAGCCCGGCGAGGACCATCGGCACGGGCCGCCGGTGCAGCCCGCCGACGAGCGGGAACAGCAGCCAGGTGAGCGAGAACACCCAGATGCTGGCATGCCAGGTGATCAGGCTCTGCAGCTCGACGCGCTCGGCCTTGCTCCGGTCCCGCCAGTGCCGCTGCTGCCACCGCCGTATCCGACCCACCATGGACGTTCCCCCGTACGTCAGCGCCGTGGTTCCCAGCGGAACCACCGTCGTACAGCAAACACCGCCACGATGATCCAGGCCAGCGCGGTCGCCACCGTGCCGAGCGCCTCGTACGCACTCAACTGGCCTGTCCAGCCCGCGCCGACCAGCCGGACGGCGGGGGACAGCGGGAGGAGTTCGCAGACGGAGGCGAGCTTCTCCGGCATGACCTGGGTGGGGAACATGATCCCCGAGCCGCTCATCGAGACGAACACCAGCGGCACCGCGGTGACTTGGCCGCTCTCGACGCTCCGGGTGAAGGACGAGGTGAGCGCGGCCAGCGCGGCGCTCAGCACGAGCCCCGCCACCAGCCCCAGCAGGGTCAGGTACGGCGCCTTGGGCGCGCCGGTGTGCAGCAGCACCGCGCAGCCCGTGCACAGCAGCAGGGCCTGGGCGAGGCCGAGGGCGACGGCCGGCAGGGCCGTGCCGGTGAGGATCTCGGCGTCGGAGAGTTCGCCGGTGCGCAGCCGCTTGAGGACGAGTTCCTCGCGGCGGGCGACGTAGACGTTGACCAGGGAGGTGTAGACGGCGAAGAGGAAGGAGAAGCCGATCGCGGCCGTCATCATCACCGCGCCGATGCTCAGCCCGTGCTTCTCCAGGTCCAGCTGCGCGACGGCCGGCCGCACGCTGAACGGCAGCAGCAGCGGCACGGCCAGCGCGGTGAACACGACACTGCGGTTGCGCCCCAGGAGGGCGAGTTCGGCGCGGGCCAGCGCCCGGAGCCGCCGGCCCGCCGGCGCCCATGCGATCCCGCTCATGCCGCCACCCCCTCCCGCGCGATCCCCAGAAAGGCCTCTTCCAGCGAGGCCGACCGCACATCGAGCCCACGCAGCTCCACCCCGGCCCGCTCGGCCCAGATCAGCACGCCGGTCGCGGTCCGCTGGAGTTCCGTCGTCCGCAGCCGTACGACCCTCCCCTCGGTCTCGTGCCCGCAGACGCCGAGGGCGGCCAGCGGCGGCAGATCGCCGAGGAAGTAGCCGTCGGGCAGTTCGAAGGACATCCGGGAGGGCCGGCCGGCGGTCACCTCGGCCGGGGTGCCGGAGACGGCGATACGGCCCTCGTGCAGGATGGCGAGCCGGTCGGCGAGGCCCTCGGCCTCCTCCAGGTAGTGCGTGGTGAGCAGCACGGTCGTCCCCGCGTCGCGCAGTGCCCGCACCAACTCCCAGGTGTCCCGGCGGCCTTCGGCGTCGAGCCCGGTCGTCGGCTCGTCGAGGAAGAGCACCTCGGGGTCGCCGAGCAGGGCGAGCGCGAGGTCCAGCCGCCTGCGCTCACCACCGGAGAGCTGCTTGACCCGCACCCCGGTCCTGCCGCTCAGCCCCACCAGCGTGAGCACGTCGGCCTCCGGCCGCGCCCCGCTCGTGCACCCGGCCCACATCCGGGCGGTCTCGGCGACGGTCAGCTCGGCCGGGAAGCCGCCCTCCTGGAGCATCACCCCGGTGCGCGGCCGTACGGCGGCCCGCTCGCGGTAGGGATCGTGACCGAGGACCCGGACCCGGCCCCCGGCGGGGGCGGCCAGCCCCTCCAGCAGTTCGACCGTCGAGGTCTTGCCCGCGCCATTGGTACCCAGCAGGGCGAAGATCTCTCCGCGCACGACGGAGAAGGAGATTCCGCGTACAGCCTCGAACCCGCCCCCGTAGACGCGTTTGAGATCAGTGACCTCAATCACGTGATCGTGTTCGTCGTAGTCCATGACGCCAGCGTCCCGGCGGCCGGAGCGGTTCGGCAGTGCGCGATGTCATCACCCGGCATGACAAATGTCAGAGGAACATCGGGCGGCAACGAAAAGACCCCGGTCCAGAAGGACCGGGGTCTCATTCCCGAGCGGACGACGAGGCTCGAACTCGCGACCTCAACCTTGGCAAGGTTGCGCTCTACCAACTGAGCTACGTCCGCACTGCTCCCGACCGGCTCCCACCGATCGGTGCGAGCACCAGCCTACCTGATCCACAAGGGTGGTTGTGACCGGTGCCAGAGCGGGTGACAGGAATCGCACACTGCGCCTTCCCCCTGGAAGGGGGATGTTCTGCTACTGAACTACACCCGCACGATCCTCGGGGTTCCGGCCTTTCGGCCTCGCCCCTCGGCGTGTCCCAGACATTAGCTGATCAGCAGGGGGGTTGCGCAAGTCGGCTCCCCAGAAGCCCCCCTTCAGGCCCCTCCGGGCCCCGGCCGGCGGCCAAGTGCACGGTCCCCAGGGCCCGCTGACGGGCCCTGGGGACTGCCCCTTCGCGGGCTCGGACCGGCGCGGCGAGCGGACTCGGCGCCGGGGCTCACTGCGCTGCGCTGAAGGCTTCGTAGACCTTCTTGGGGATGCGCCCACGGGCCGGTACGTCCATCTTGTTGGCCTGGGCCCAGGCGCGGACGGCCGCCGGGTCGGGGGCGACCTCCGTCTGCTTGTACGCCCTGCCGGACCGCGACCGCTTGCGGCCGGCCTCGACGTAGGGCGCGAGCGCCTTGCGCAGTTTCTTGGCGTTGGATGTGTTGAGGTCGATCTCGTACGACTTGCCGTCGAGTCCGAAGGCGATCGTTTCCGCCGCTTCCGAGCCGTCGATGTCGTCAAAGAGAGTGACCACGACCTTTTGCGCCACGAATATCGGTCCCTTCGTGCGGCACGTCGATACAGCTCAACGCGATGACGTGCCGAGTATCGGCTATTGCCAATTCATTTGTACAGTGCCCGGCAATGCAAAGTGAAGCCCGACTAAATCCGTCTGCGTGTCCCAGTGCAATAGGCGGACCGGGCGGACTGTGGAACTTTCCCAGAACTTTTCGTGAGGACGCGGCTTCGACACCCGATCGTGATGCGGCTCACGTAGTTTCCTCCAACTCTACTCGCGTAGAAATTTTGTGCGGGTAGTCTGAAGGAACCTGCTCAGCACCACACACCGGGAGTGCCAGTGGCACGCGTCGTAGTCGACGTCATGCTCAAGCCGGAGATCCTCGACCCCCAGGGCCAGGCGGTCCAGCGTGCGCTGCCGCGCCTGGGTTTCGACGGGATCTCGGACGTCCGTCAGGGAAAGCGTTTCGAACTGGAAGTTGACGGGCCGGTCGACGAGGCCGCGCTCGCCCGCATCCACGATCTTGCGGAATCCTTCCTCGCCAACACCGTGATCGAGGACTTCACCGTCAAGGTGGAAGAGGCCGCGGAAGTCGCGGAGGCGGCGAAGTGACCGCTCGTATTGGCGTCGTCACTTTCCCCGGAAGCCTCGACGACCGGGACACCCAGCGCGCGATCCGTCTCGCGGGCGCCGAGCCGGTCGCCCTGTGGCACAAGGACAAGGACCTCAAGCAGGTCGACGCGGTCGTCCTCCCCGGCGGTTTCTCCTACGGCGACTATCTGCGGGCCGGTGCCATCTCCCGGTTCTCGCCGGTGATGGAGTCCGTGATCGAGCAGGCGAAGGCCGGCCTGCCGGTCCTCGGCATCTGCAACGGCTTCCAGGTCCTCACCGAGGCCCACCTCCTCCCGGGCGGGATGCTCGGCAACGACCACCTCCACTTCATCTGCCGCGACCAGAAGCTGCGGGTGGAGAACGCGGAGACCGCCTGGACCGGTGACTACCGCGCCGGCCAGGAGATCCACATCCCGCTGAAGAACATGGACGGCCGGTACGTCGCCGACGAGTACACCCTCGACAAGCTCGAGGCGGAGGGCCGGGTCGTCTTCCGCTACCTGGACTTCAACCCGAACGGCTCGCTGCGGGACATCGCCGGCATCACCAACGAGGCGGGCAACGTCGTGGGCCTGATGCCGCACCCCGAGCACGCCGTCGAGCCGCTCATCGGCACGGGCCGCACCGACGGCCTCCCCTTCTTCACCTCGATCCTCAAGAAGCTGGTCAACGCATGAGCCGGACGCCTCTGGACACGGTCGAGCACGCGGCCGCGACCCCCGACGTCGAGCTGCCCTGGGCCGAACTCGGCCTGAAGAAGGACGAGTACGAGCGGGTGGTGGAGATCCTCGGCCGCCGCCCGACCGGCGCCGAACTCGCCATGTACTCGGTCATGTGGTCCGAGCACTGCTCGTACAAGTCCTCCAAGGTCCACCTGCGTCAGTTCGGCGAGAAGGCCCCGCAGAGCGACGCGCTGCTGGTGGGCATCGGCGAGAACGCGGGTGTCGTCGACGTCGGCCAGGGTTACGCCGTGACCTTCAAGGTCGAGTCGCACAACCACCCCTCCTACGTCGAGCCCTACCAGGGCGCGGCCACGGGTGTCGGCGGCATCGTCCGCGACATCATCGCGATGGGCGCCCGCCCGGTCGCCGTCGTGGACCCCCTGCGCTTCGGCGCGGCGGACCACCCCGACACCAAGCGCGTCCTGCCGGGCGTGGTCGCGGGCATCGGCGGCTACGGCAACTGCCTCGGCCTGCCCAACATCGGCGGCGAGGTCGTCTTCGACGCCTGCTACCAGGGCAATCCGCTGGTCAACGCCGGTGCCATCGGCGTGATGCGGCACGAGGACATCCACCTCGCCAAGGCCTCCGGCGCGGGCAACAAGGTCATCCTGTACGGCGCCCGGACCGGCGGCGACGGCATCGGCGGCGCCTCGATCCTGGCCTCGGAGACCTTCGACGACGCCAAGCCGTCGAAGCGTCCCGCCGTCCAGGTCGGCGACCCCTTCCAGGAGAAGCTCCTCATCGAGTGCACCCTGGAGGCCTTCCAGGAGAAGCTGGTCGTCGGCATCCAGGACCTGGGCGCGGCGGGCCTGTCCTGCGCCACGTCCGAGCTGGCCTCCAACGGCTCCGGCGGCATGCGCGTGACCCTGGACGACGTACCCCTGCGCGACTCGACGCTCTCGCCCGAGGAGATCCTCATGAGCGAGTCGCAGGAGCGCATGTGCGCCGTGGTCGAGCCGGAGAAGGTCGACCGCTTCCTGGAGATCTGCGAGAAGTGGGACGTCATCGCCACCGTCATCGGTGAGGTGACCGACGGCGACCGCCTGGAGATCTTCTGGCACGGCGAGAAGATCGTGGAAGTCGACCCGCGCACGGTGGCCCACGAGGGCCCGACGTACGAGCGCCCGTACGCCCGCCCGGACTGGCAGGACACCCTGCAGGCCGACGACGCGAACAAGCTGCCGCGCCCGGAGTCGTCGGAGGAGCTTCGGGCCCAGGTCCTGAAGCTGGTCGGGTCTCCCAACCAGGCCTCCAAGAAGTGGATCACGCAGCAGTACGACCACTTCGTGCAGGGCAACACGGTGCTGGCCCAGCCCGAGGACTCGGGCATGATCCGCATCGACGAGGCGAGTGGCCTCGGTGTCGCCATCGCGACCGACGGCAACGGCCGCTACGCCAAGCTCGACCCGTACACGGGCGCGCAGCTGGCGCTGGCGGAGGCGTACCGGAACGTGGCGACGACGGGTGCGAAGCCCCTCGCGGTCTCCGACTGCCTGAACTTCGGCTCGCCCGAGGACCCGGCGGTGATGTGGCAGTTCGCGGAGGCCGTGCGCGGTCTGGCGGACGCCTGCCAGCAGCTCGGCACCCCGGTGACGGGCGGCAATGTCTCGCTCTACAACCAGACGGGTGAGGCGGCCATCCACCCGACGCCGGTCGTGGCGGTCCTGGGCGTCATCGACGACGTGGCCCGTCGCACCCCGGTCGCCTTCCAGGAGGAGGGCCAGCTGATCTACCTCCTCGGCGACACCCGCGAGGAGTTCGGCGGCTCGGCCTGGTCCCAGGTGGTCCACGACCACCTCGGCGGCCTGCCCCCGAAGGTCGACCTGGAGCGTGAGCGCCTGCTGGGCGAGATCCTGATCTCCGCCTCCCGCGACGGCATGATCGACTCCGCGCACGACCTGTCCGACGGCGGTCTGATCCAGGCCGTGGTCGAGTCGGCCCTGCTCGGCGGCAAGGGCGCCCGTCTGGTCGTGCCCGACGGCCTGGACGCCTTCACCTTCCTGTTCTCCGAGTCGGCCGGCCGCGCCATCGTCGCCGTACCGCGCTCGGAGGAGGTCCGCTTCAACGACATGTGCGGCGCGAGGGGCCTTCCGGCCACCCGTGTCGGCGTCGTGGACGGCGAGTCGGTGGAGATCCAGGGCGAGTTCGAGGTGCCCCTGGCCGAGCTGCGTACGGCGCACGAGGGGACGATCCCGGCGCTGCTGGCGTAGCCCGTACGGCGATGAAGCCCCCACCCGGATTCGCGTTTCCGGGCGGGGGCTTCTCGGCTCAGCGGACGTAGTTCTTGAGGATCTCCGTGTCCAGCTCGATGTTCATCGGGCCGGGGACGCCCACCTTCTCGCCGAACTTCGCGGTGTGGATGTCGCGGTAGCCGCCGACCTGCCGGTCCGGGTTGCTGTGCACCGTGACCGTGCAGGAGTCCCGGTCGATCAAGAGGTACAGGGGGATTCCGGCCTGGCCGTACGCGGTCGGCTTCTCGTGCCGGTCCCGTCGGTCCGTGTCCGAGTCGTACGAGGTGACTTCGACGACCATGAGCGCCCCGTCCGGGTCGGCCCACTCCCCGTGTCCCGCGAAGTGGGCCTCGGGCGCGAGCACCGCATCCGGTTTCACCCTGCCTTCCCTGTACGCGTCGACTCGAAGCCCTCGACCGTGGTACAGGTCCAGGTCAGGCCTGACCTGCATACAGCGCCGAGCCAGCCAGGACACGATGGTGCTGCGGTCCCCGTCCGCCCCCTTTTTTTGACTTCGATCCGTCCGTTGATGAACTCCAGCGTGACGGTCTCGGGAGCGGCGGAGGCGATCGTTTCGAACTCATCCACCGTCATCTGGTCAGTGTTGCCCGGTCCCGGCGGTGCGGGGCGGGTTTCGCCGTTGATCACTCAGACGGGTGATCGCCGGGCCTGCCGCAGATGATGTACGGGGCCCAACGGGCCCTTCTCCAGCGGCAGCCGCAGCGCCAGCGCCAGGGACAGTGCCATGACCCCCGCCCCGCACAGGAACACCGTGTCCAGCGCGGAGACGTACGCCGTCATGCCCGCCGTACGGTCCGTTCCGCGCAGGGCGGCGAGGGAGCCGACGTCGCCGGGGCCGTCGTAGAGGCGGTTCAGGAGGGTGCCGAAGAGGGCGGCGCCGAGGGCTCCGCCGAGCGTCTGGAAGAAGCGGATCGAGGTCGTGGCGACGCCCAACTGATCACGCGGGGCCGACCGCTGCACCAACTGGATCAGCTGGCCCAGGAGCTGGCCGAAGCCCAGGCCCACCAGCAGCAGAGCCGCTCGCAGCTGCCACAGGGAGGTGTGGGTTCCCGTCGTTGCCAGCAGCAGGAAGGCGGCCGTGCTCAGCACCGAACCGCTGATCACGAACGTCCGCTCCGACCAGCCGCGTTCGGTGAGCCGCCCGGTGACGAGGCCGATCGTCATGATGCCCGCCGCCATCGCGATCAGATACAGGCCTGCCGAGGAGCTGGTGATGCCCCGGACCAGCTGGAGGTAGACCAGCACGTAGTAGATCGCGCCCGTCATCGCCGCGCCCATCAGGCCCTGGACGGCGAAGCCCAGGCGCAGCTCGGGGATGCGGAAGAGGGAGGGCGGGAGGATCGGTTCGGCGGCCTTGAACTGGCGGCGCAGAAACAGGCCGAGCGCCGTGACCGAGGCCAGGGCTACGGCTATGACCTGCGGGGACGTCCAGGCGTACTGCTTACCGCCCCATTCCGTGACCAGGAGCAGCGCGGTGGAGAACACGGCAGCGAGCCCTGCGCCGGCGTAGTCGATGGAGCGGGTGGTGGCAGCAGGGCGGGGGAGCCTCAGTACCACCACCGCCGTAGCGAGTGCCGCGATGCCCAGCGGCAGGTTGACGTAGAACGCCCAGCGCCAGCTCGCGTGGTCGGCGAGGAAGCCGCCGAGCCAGGGGCCGACCGCGATACCGCCGCCCGCGACGATCCCGCCGGTGCCGACGCCCTTGTTCTGCTTCTCGCCGGGGCCCACGAGCTGGGCGATGACGACCATCGTCACGCTCATCAGTCCGCCCGCGCCGAGGCCCTGTACGGCCCGGGAGGTGATCAGCCAGGTCATCGAGGGGGCCGTGCCGCACAGCGCCGAGCCGGTCAGGAAGGCACCGAGGGAGCCGAGGAAGACGTGCTTGGCGCCGTGGACGTCGGCGAGCTTGCCGTACAGCGGGAGCATCGCGGCCGAGGCCAGCGAGAAGGCGCTGACCAGCCAGGGGATCTTCTCGACGCCGTGATCGGGGTCGAGATCTCTGACGATCGGGACGGTGACGGCGGACACGATCTGGGTGTCCAGGACGGCCAGGACGATCGTGACGAGGCAGACGACGAGGCCGATCTTGCGCTGGGTTTCGGTCATGGGCAGCACCATGCCCACGTTCTGTGTACTGAGTCAATCTTTTATCCAAGACGATATTTCATCTGAGCCTAAATTTCGCCTTGGTAAGGTGCCGGCATGGCTGAGCCGATGGGACTGCGCGAGCGCAAGAAGCGGCAGACCGCGATGCGGATCTACCGGACCGCCATCGCCCTGTTCGCGGACAAGGGCTTCGACGCGGTCTCGGTGCAGGAGATCGCCGACGCCTCCGAGGTCTCGAAGATGACCGTCTTCAACTACTTCGGCACGAAGGAGGACCTGGTCTTCAAGCCCATGGAGGAGCACTTCTCCGACCCCACCCGCGCCGTGCGTGACCGCGTTCCGGGCGAGTCCGCGGTGGGCGCCGTACGCAGGCAGTTCCTGGAGATGATCGAGACGCGCGACCCCTCGACCGGCCTGAACCCCGAGCCGTTCGCCCGGCGGATCCGCGAGGTCGTCATGGCCACGCCGGTCCTGAGGGAGCGTGCGTACGTCGCCAACGAACGCGGCGCACGGGAACTGGCCGACGTGCTCGCCGAGGAGACCGGCGACCGCACCCTGGCCCTGATCGCCGCCGCCACGCTCAACGTCACCCGCACGGCGCTCGTGGAGGAGCACCACCGCCGCCTCGACGCCGGCGAGACCCCCGACCAGGTCGCCGCCGACGCCGCCGAACGCGCCCGCCACGCCTTCGACTTGGTGGAAAAGGGCCTGAAGGGCTACGCGGTGAAGGCATAGGCTCACCGCCATGCCTCCCGCCAAGAAGCGCGCCCGGACCTACGACCCCGTCAAGACCCGAGCCGCGGTCCTAGCCCAGTTCGGCAACGTCCGGGAAGCCGTCCGCGGTCTCACGCCGGAACAGCTCGCCCTGCCCACCCGGCTCGGCGAGTGGACCGTACGCGACCTGGTCGCGCACATTGGCATGGCGCTCACCGCGATCCACCGGGCGCTCGCCCTGCCCGAGCCGCCGAAGCCGGACGCCGTCCTGCTCGACTGGCCCTTCGCCACCGCGGCCAACGCCGCCGCCATCGACGAGTTCACCCGGAATCTCGCCGCCGAGCACCCCGACCCCGACACCTATCTCGCGGACGTCGAGCAGTCCCTGCGCGCCCTGCTCGCGGAGCACTCCGGCACCCGGATTCTCCAGACGAGCGCCGGCGCGATGTCCCTGGACGACTACCTGGTCACCCGAACCGCCGAACTCGTCGTCCACACCGACGACCTCGCGGCCGCCGTACCGGGTCTGGAGGTGCCGTACGACCGCCAGGCGCTGGCCGCCGCCACCCGGCTGCTCGCCGACGCCCTCGCCGTGAAGGCGCCCGGCGGTTCCACCGAGGTACGGGTGCCGCCGTACGCCGTCGTGCAGTGCGTCGAGGGCCCCCGGCACACCCGCGGCACCCCGCCGAACGTCGTGGAGACCGACCCGCTGACCTGGATCCGGCTCGCCACAGGGCGTGTGAGCTGGAAGGACGCTCTCGAGGAGGCCAAGGTGTCCGCCAGCGGCGAGCGGGCCGACATCGGCTCACTGCTGCCGCTGATGTCGTAGTCCACCAGGGGTCCGCATCGGTGCGGAACCGGCCCGGCCCGTCTCCCGTCGAATCACCATGAACCGGTACAAGCAGCGCATGATCCCGACGGTGGCCGCAGTCCTCGCGGCGCTCACGGTGGCCTGCGGCACCGGAAAGGCGGACAGTGGTCCGGTGACCTCCCCGCAGCCGGTCACCGGCACCGACTGGCGCGTCGACGGCCTCACCGTCGGCGGTACGACCCGGCACGCGCCCGCCACCGCCCGCCTGCGCATCGACACGGACGGCAAGGCGGCCGGCAACCTCGGCTGCAACCAGTTCAGCGCCCGGGCCACCGTCAACGGCGACCGGATCACCCTCGGCGACCTGCGCACGACCCGGATGGCCTGCGCCCCGGACCGCATGGACTTCGAGCGGGCCCTGGCCAGTGCGCTGACCACCGGCACGCTCGTCGCGAAGACCGACGACGGGAAGCTGACGCTCACCGACGGCAACGGTGACACCGTCCACCTCAGCCGTAACGCCTCCGGATGATGTGCGACACCTCACTCGTGCATACGGCAAAGGAGCCCGCGACCGGCGCCCGGTGACCGCCGATCGACCGCCCTGAAGCCCATCCCACCTCGCTGACCTGCGTAAATGGAGAAAGCAACAAGGTGATCCATACGGCCTGCTGCGTTACAGGCGCGTATCCCCAATTCGGACCAGTGGTCGACCTCGCCTACACTCGGTGGCGTGCCACGTGGTGACGGTCGACTCAATCACGATCTGCTTCCCGGCGAGAAGGGCCCCCAGGACGCTTGCGGCGTCTTCGGTGTCTGGGCTCCAGGCGAAGAGGTCGCAAAGCTCACGTACTTCGGGCTCTACGCCCTCCAGCACCGGGGTCAGGAATCCGCGGGAATCGCGGTCAGCAACGGCTCCCAGATCCTCGTCTTCAAGGACATGGGCCTGGTTTCCCAGGTCTTCGACGAGACCTCGCTCGGTTCGCTCCAGGGTCATATCGCGGTCGGACACGCCCGCTACTCGACCACCGGCGCCTCCGTGTGGGAGAACGCCCAGCCGACGTTCCGTGCCACCGCGCACGGCTCCATCGCGCTCGGCCACAACGGCAACCTGGTCAACACGGCGCAGCTCGCCGAGATGGTCGCCGAGCTGCCCAACGACAACAACAGCCGCTCCACCCGGGTCGCGGCCACCAACGACACCGACCTGCTGACGGCGCTGCTCGCCGCCCAGGTCGATGACGACGGCAAGCCGCTGACCATCGAGGAGGCCGCGCACGCGGTGCTCCCGAAGGTGCGGGGCGCCTTCTCCCTCGTCTTCATGGACGAGCACACCCTCTACGCCGCCCGCGACCCGCAGGGCATCCGTCCGCTGGTACTCGGCCGCCTGGAGCGCGGCTGGGTCGTCGCCTCGGAGTCCGCCGCCCTCGACATCTGCGGCGCCAGCTTCGTGCGCGAGATCGAGCCGGGCGAGTTCGTCGCCGTCGACGAGAACGGCCTGCGCAGCTCACGATTCGCGGAAGCGAAGCCCAAGGGCTGTGTCTTCGAGTACGTGTACCTGGCCCGCCCGGACACCGACATCGCCGGCCGGAACGTGTACCTCTCCCGCGTGGAGATGGGCCGCCGGCTCGCCAAGGAAGCCCCTGTCGAGGCCGACCTGGTCATAGCGACCCCGGAGTCCGGCACCCCGGCCGCCATCGGCTACGCGGAGGCCTCCGGCATCCCCTTCGGCGCGGGTCTGGTGAAGAACGCCTACGTCGGCCGTACGTTCATCCAGCCCTCGCAGACCATCCGCCAGCTGGGCATCCGCCTGAAGCTGAACCCGCTGAAGGAAGTCATCAAGGGCAAGCGCCTGGTCGTTGTCGACGACTCGATCGTGCGCGGCAACACCCAGCGCGCCCTGGTCCGCATGCTTCGCGAGGCCGGCGCCGCCGAGGTCCACATCCGGATCTCCTCGCCGCCCGTGAAGTGGCCCTGCTTCTTCGGCATCGACTTCGCCACGCGCGCGGAGCTGATCGCCAACGGCATGACCATCGAGGAGATCGGCACCAGCCTCGGCGCCGACTCGCTCGCGTACATCTCCATCGACGGCATGATCGAGGCGACCACCATCGCCAAGCCGAACCTGTGCCGTGCCTGCTTCGACGGCGAGTACCCGATGGAGCTGCCGGACCCCGAGCTGCTCGGCAAGCAGCTTCTGGAGACCGAGCTGGCGGCCGGCCCCGCCGCCACGGCCGCGGCCGACGCGATCCGTCGCCCGTAACACCCTGCAGTACGACACGAAAGCT
The DNA here is from genome assembly GCF_044388685.1 of Streptomyces sp. NPDC020192. Classification (NCBI taxonomy): domain Bacteria; kingdom Bacillati; phylum Actinomycetota; class Actinomycetes; order Kitasatosporales; family Streptomycetaceae; genus Streptomyces; species Streptomyces sp. NPDC020192. The sequence goes on from NZ_JBIRXG010000037.1 coordinate 24,933, forward strand.
CTCACAGCCATGTCTGAGACAACTGGTGCCAGCTACGCAGCGGCGGGCGTCGACATCGAGGCGGGCGACCGCGCGGTCGAGCTGATGAAGGAGTGGGTGAAGAAGACCCAGCGCCCCGAGGTCCTCGGCGGCCTCGGCGGCTTCGCCGGCCTCTTCGACGCCTCCGCCCTCAAGCGCTACGAGCGCCCGCTGCTCGCCTCCGCCACGGACGGCGTCGGCACGAAGGTCGACATCGCGCGCCGCATGGGCGTCTACGACACCATCGGCCACGACCTGGTCGCCATGGTCATGGACGACATCGTGGTGTGTGGTGCCGAGCCGCTGTTCATGACGGACTACATCTGCGTCGGCAAGGTGCACCCCGAGCGTGTCGCGGCCATCGTGAAGGGCATCGCGGAGGGCTGTGTGCTCGCCGGGTGCGCCCTGGTGGGCGGCGAGACGGCTGAACACCCGGGTCTGCTGGGCGCGGACGACTTCGACGTCGCCGGCGCCGGTACGGGCGTCGTGGAGGCCGACCGGCTGCTCGGCGCCGATCGCATCCGTAAGGGCGACGCGGTGATCGCCATGGCGTCCTCCGGGCTTCACTCGAACGGGTACTCCCTGGTCCGCCACGTCCTGCTGGACCGCGCCGGCCTGGCCCTGGAGGCGGAGATCGCCGAGCTCGGCCGCAGCCTCGGCGAGGAGCTGCTGGAGCCCACCAAGATCTACTCGCTGGACTGCCTGGCGCTGACCCGCACCGCCGAGGTGCACGCGTTCAGCCACATCACCGGCGGCGGTCTCGCGGCCAACCTGGCCCGCGTGATCCCGGACGGGCTCCACGCGCGCGTGGACCGCTCCACCTGGACCCCGGGCGCGATCTTCGACCTGGTCGGCAGGACCGGGAACGTGGAGCGCCTGGAGCTGGAGAAGACCCTCAACATGGGCGTCGGCATGATGGCGATCGTGCCCGCCGAGTCCACTGAAGTGGCCCTCGCGACCCTGGCCGACCGCGGGGTCGACGCCTGGGTGGCCGGCGAGATCACGGACCGGGGTACGAAGGAGACCGGCGCCGAGCTGGTCGGGACGTATTCACACTAAAAGCGTCGCCGTCTGATCCTGCGGACAACACAGAAGCCGGTCGGTGGCTGTGCCACCGACCGGACTGGTCACTGCAAGGTCAAGCGCCGCGACGGTGCTGATGGTGAGGATCGTTGTCGTCCTCTTCCTCGTCGTCGTCCTCATAGAGGTCGGCGTAACGGGAGTAGAGATCGTCCTCGTCGTTCTCATCGTCCTCGAACGGCCCGCCGTTCGGCGGCTGGCTCGAAGACGATGCGCCCAGTTCACTGGCCAGACGTGACAGGTCAGTCCCACCGCTGTTGTACTTCAGCTGGCGGGCGACCTTTGTCTGCTTGGCCTTGGCCCGGCCGCGCCCCATGGCTCGACCCCCTCGGTGACAGGGGCTCGATGGCCCCAGAGTCTGACACGCGTTCATGATCCGGAACGGACCCTCCGCGGAGAGGCCGGTCCGTAGGGCTTCCACGGTACCTGAGCCCGCGCCCATACGGTACGTCGCCCGCACCACGCGCGTGTGCACAGGACCTTCGAGGCGCCCTGTCCTCGCTGGTCAATGGCGATTTTAACCACTTCTCGGGGAACGACCCGCCGGTGGAAGTGAGAGTTCTCTCTAAGTTCCCGCCGACGGGCACCGCTCATGTGTGCGACCGGGTCAGAGCGCGGCGTGGCTGCCGCGCGCCTCGGCCATCCGCTGCTCGGCGATCCGGTCGGCCGCGGCGGCCGGCGGAATCCCGTCTTCCTTCGCACGTGCGAATATGGCCAGCGTGGTGTCGAAGATCTTCGCCGCCTTCGCCTTGCACCGGTCGAAGTCGAACCCGTGCAGCTCGTCGGCGACCTGGATGACCCCGCCGGCGTTCACCACGTAGTCCGGCGCGTAGAGGATCCCGCGGTCGGCGAGGTCCTTCTCCACACCCGGGTGCGCGAGCTGGTTGTTGGCCGCGCCGCACACCACCTTGGCGGTGAGCACCGGGACGGAACCGTCGTTCAGGGCGCCGCCGAGCGCGCAGGGGGCGTAGATGTCGAGGCCCTCGACCCGGATCAGCGCCTCGGTGTCGGCGACGGCCGTCACGCCCGCCGGGTACTGCTCGAGGATCCGCTGGACGGCGTCGGTGCGCACGTCCGTGACGACGACCTCGGCGCCCTCCTCGCGCAGGTGCTTCACCAGGTGGTGGCCCACCTTGCCGACACCGGCGATGCCGACCTTGCGGCCGCGCAGCGAGGGGTCGCCCCACAGGTGCTGGGCGGAGGCGCGCATGCCCTGGTAGACGCCGAAGGCGGTGAGCACGGAGGAGTCGCCGGCGCCGCCGTTCTCGGGGGAGCGGCCGGTGGTCCAGCGGCACTCGCGGGCCACGACGTCCATGTCGGCGACGTACGTGCCGACGTCGCAGGCGGTGACGTAGCGCCCGCCGAGCGAGGCGACCATACGGCCGTAGGCGAGGAGCAGCTCCTCGGTCTTGTCGCGCTCCGGGTCGCCGATGATCACGGCCTTGCCGCCGCCGTGGTCGAGCCCGGCCATGGCGTTCTTGTACGACATCCCGCGCGCGAGGTTGAGGGCGTCGGCGACGGCCGCGGCCTCGGTGGCGTACGGGTAGAAGCGCGTGCCGCCGAGGGCCGGGCCCAGGGCGGTGGAGTGGATGGCGATCACGGCCTTGAGGCCGCTGGCGCGGTCCTGGCAGAGCACGACCTGCTCATGGCCGCCCTGGTCCGAGTGGAACAGGGTGTGCAGGACATCAGCAGACGCGCCGGTTACGTCGGTCACTGTGGTGACTCCTGTGCAAGTAGCGGCGAGTGGGGTGGACCCCGTACGGGTGGCGGGGTGCCGTGCCCTGAGCGTAGAGCCTCGGTACAACCACCGTCCGTGCAGTGTTCAGGATCACTCTCGCGGGCCGCTCGCGCACGCATGTCCGTGGGACGATTTGCAGTGGTTTTGCAGCGGTTTTCGAGCCGGGCCCGGTGGGGAGGGAGCAGGCGTGCCGAAGGTGTCCTCCGTGGTCGTCCCCTATGCCGCGTACCTGCGCGTGTACGAGCCGCTGGGCGCCTTCCCGGAGCCGGAGCGCAGCCACTGGGCGCGCTACGCCCGTCGCCCCGAGCGCCCCTCCTACCAGGACGAACTGCGCCGCTCCCTCGCCGACTTGCTGCCCACCCCGCCGGTCGCGGTGCCGGTGCACGAGAGCGGCGACGCCTTCGTGCTGGAGGTCGACGGCGTGGTCTGCGTGTGTCCCTGGCGGACCCGGCTGCGCGGCTGGCAGGCGCTCGACGAGCTGGTGGAGGAGCTGCCCGCGCCGGTGCTGGACGCGGCACTGCCGCCGGTCGTACGCCACCAGGCCGCCCAGGACTACGAGCGCTGGCTCGCCCGCAATCCCGACGCCCGCCCGTGGATCCGCACGGCGACCTGGCAGGTGCCGCTGAACTGGTTCGTGCTGGTCTCCGACGAGGAGCGGCGCTACGAGAAGGGCACCGCCGAGGTGTCCCCGCTGCTGCGCTACCGCACGCCGATGGTGCAGGCCCGGCGCCGGGTGGCGCGGGCGCTGCGCACGCTGAGGGACACCGTCGAGGAGGGCCCGCTGATCGACGGTCTGGTGGACGTCGGCCGCTGGCTGGAGGAGTTCCATCCGCGCTCGCTGGTGGAGTTGGACTACGGCGGCCTCGTGCACGTCCTGCCGGCCGGCGAACTGGAGGGCGACCACTCGGCGGCGGACGTGGCCGACGGCATCGAGGCGCTGCGCCGGGGCGACGGGGCGGCGGCCGGGGAGGCGTACGGGCGCCTGGTGGAACGCTGGCGGGCGGTACGGGACCGGCGCTCGGCCAACTGATTCCGTAAGCGGAGTGACGTACGTCACGGCTCGAACGGCCTCGAACGACGTACGGTCTACGACACTTGCCCAGGTGAAGGGCGTTGGTCCCGATCTGGACTTTTGCCTCAAGGGTGATGGACAGCACTTACACGGCCCTTGCGTCCCTTGCCGCTCCTCGTGCCAAAATAGGACAAGGAGTCCGGGGAGGGCTCCTTCCGCCCAACTATGCTCCGTTCTGGGCGGGATCTCAGCATTGCACGCTTTGGGGGGTCTGGTGACTCCTGATCGTCCTGTGACTGATCGTCACAGTGGCGTGACTGTCCGCTATGGCATGGTCCATCGGCTTCCGTCGCTGATGAACACCTGGGAGGGCAATTCCATCGGTTTGGCCGACGCGGCTGGACAGATGGTGTAGTTGTAGTGCCGAGGACAAGCCGTTCGTCCTATAACCGACTCGACTCGCGTCCGCCATTTCGGGCAACGCGGGTCAAGGTGCAGAATTTAGAGGAAAGAACCGAGAAGGTTCGGTTCTCCCGAGGAGGCCGCTCATGACCGCTCGCACCCCTGATGCCGAGCCGCTGCTGACCCCGGCTGAGGTCGCCACCATGTTCCGTGTCGACCCCAAGACGGTCACGCGGTGGGCGAAGGCCGGCAAGCTCACTTCGATCCGCACGCTCGGCGGGCACCGCCGCTACCGCGAGGCCGAGGTCCGCGCTCTGCTCGCGGGCATCCCGCAGCAGCGCAGCGAGGCCTGAACAACTGAATAACCGGGCAAAACCGACTGGTCCCCCAACTGGCCGAGGTGCCCGGAACCCCTAGCTCCAAGCGACGCGGGACCTGCCCCAACAGGGCCCACGCCCAGGCCGAACAGACAGACCGTTGTCGGGTGTTGTCGGCAGCGACAGAGGGTGCGTCGTAGATCGCGCTGGACTCCGCCGGGTCCAGCGCGATCTTTTTATGCGCTGGTCGGGGTGGACCGACCCCGCGACCGACCCCGTGGTCGGCCCTGTGGGCGGCCTTGTCGGACTCTGTGCCGGAGTCCGTGTCGGAGTCTGGGGAGGGCTGTCGGAACGGCTGCCGGCGACCTCGGAGACTGGTGCAATTGCACATATTAAATTGACCAGTTGTAGGTGGGGGGTAAGTTCCGCACTTTCAAAAACTCATGCGGTGACTCCCGTCACATGCCCGGGCGGTTGTTGTCCACGGCATGTGTGCGCTAGAGGAGTGCAACGCTCCAGCGTCCCCCGCGTAGTGCGGAGTTGGGCCCGGTGTCGCTCACGCGGACCGAGGACTCTCGTCCTCGACACCGTCGCGCCCCTCGACGTCCCCCTCACCACCCTCCCGCCCCCGCGCCCCGCCGTCCATCGCCAGCCGCAGAAGGTGATGACAGACGGGACAGTGGCGGGTGAGGTGCCGGTACGACGAGGCGGCCGCCAGATGCGCCCTCAACAGCGCCCGCGTCTCATGCCTGGCCGATGCCCCCATACCCCACCTCCAGAGGGCCCGGCGAAAGCAGACCCTGCCTTCTGCGTACCGACCGAATGTGACGCCGTCAAGGGAGGCCGAGGGGTGGGGTGGTCGGTGGGGCGAGGGGGCGAGGGTGTGAGGGACGGGAGGGGGCGGCGTCGAGAGGAGAGGGGCCGAGGGGGTGCGAGGGCGGGATCGAGGGGGAGGGGAGCCGGGGGAGCGCGAGGGGGGCGGGCCCAGCGAGGAGGGGCTCGGCTTCACCGCCGGCGCTTCACCGCCGGCGGGGGAGGGATGCTGAGAGGGCCACGGGGGACGGACGTTCGCGGGGACCGCCGAAAGCCTCACCGGCCGCGCCGGATACGTGCCCGGTGGGACTCCCTGTGCCTGATCGCGGGCGCGGTCACCGGATTGCCGGGGTGGCGAGCGATTGCTGGCGTGGTGCGAGCGCCTGCATGCCTGATCGCGGCTCCACCGCGGGCGCGGTCTCGGCTTGCTGGGGAGGGCAAGCGGTCGGTGGTGTGGTGGCCGGAGGTTGGACCTGCTCGCGGTGTCGGGCGCGGAGCCGTTGGCGGGGACGCGACCTCCGCCACGAGGAAAGCCGAAGGGCCTGCTTCCGGTGCTGGGGTGCGGGCCGTGCTGTTCTGCGGTCCTGACGGGATTTGCTGTGTTTGATTGCGGCTTCGCCGCGGGCGCGGTCTCCGCCTCGACACGGTGGCGAGCGGTTCTCGGTGTGGGGGAAACGCGAAGGGCCCGCTTCCGTTGCCGGATGCGGGCCCTTCTTTGCTGCGGTCCTGACGGGATTTGAACCCGCGGCCTCCACCTTGACAGGGTGGCGAGCACTCCAAACTGCTCCACAGGACCAGGTTTCGCGGCGCTTGGCTTGGTGCGTTGCGCTGCGAGATGAGACTGTACAGGAGGTGGGGCCGCCTGGTCGAACTCACCCCCTGTACGCGCGTGATTACGGCACTGCCGCGTCGATCGCCTTCACGATCCGCTTGTCGGAGACGGGGTACGCGGTGCCCAGCGCGTGGGCGAAGTAGCTGACTCTCAGCTCCTCGAGCATCCAGCGGATGTCCAGGACCGCCTGGGGGATCGGGCGGCCCTGGGGGAGCTGTTCCAGGAGCCAGGCGTACTCGTCCTGCATCTCGTGGACCTTCTCCATGCGCGTGGTGTCCCGCTGGACGCCCGTCGGCATCTGCTGCAGGCGCCGGTCCACGGCCACCAGGTAGCGCATCAGATCGGGCAGGCGGCGTATGCCGGCCCAGGTCACGAAGCCGGGCTTCACAAGGGCGTCCAGCTGCTTGCGGACGTCTGTCAGGTTCGCGAGGAGCGCCGGGCTGCTCGTGGCCTTCAGACGGCGTTCAGCGGCCTGCCAGGCCGCGAGGACCTGCTGTACCTGGGCGACCGTACGGACCGTCGTGTCCACGATCTCCGCACGGACCTTGTCGAACAGCTTCCGGTACGACTCCTCGTCCCACACCGGCCCGCCGAAGTCCGCGATCAGCTTGTCCGCCGCGGCCATCGCGCAGTCGTCGAAGAGGGCCTGGATGGAGCCGTGCGGGTTCGCGGACAGGGCGAGCTTCTGGGCGTTCGTCAGCTTCTCGGACGCGAACTTCGCCGGGTTCACCGGGATGTTGCGCAGGATCAGCCGCCGGGTGCCCTTCCACATGGCCTCCGCCTGTTCCGCCTCCGTGTCGAAAAGGCGGACGGACACCGTGTCGCCGTCGTCCACGAGCGCCGGGTACGCCTTCACCGGCTGGCCGGCCCGCCGGGTCTCGAAGACGCGGGTGAGGGACCCGATCGTCCAGTCGGTCAGACCCTTGCGCTCCAGCGACTCCCCGCCCTCGCGGGACGCGGTCGCGGCCGCCGCCTGGGAGAGGGCCTGGCGGGCCTTCGGCTTCAGGCGCAGCTTCAGCGCCTCCAGGTCCTTGTCCTCGGCCAGCGTCCGCCGCCGTTCGTCCACGATCCGGAACGTGATCTTCAGGTGGTCGGGGACCTTCGTCCAGTCGAAGTCCTCCGCCTCGAACGGCACCCCGACCGTCCGCTTCAGCTCCCGGGCCATCGTCACCGTCAGCGGCTCCTGCAGGGGCACCGCCTTCGCCAGGAACGCCTTGGCGTAGTTCGGCGCGGGCACGTAGTGACGGCGGACCGGCTTCGGGAGGGAACGGATCAGCTCCGTCACGACCTCCTCGCGCAGGCCAGGGATCTGCCAGTCGAAGCCCTCGTCCGTGACCTGGTTGAGCACCTGGAGCGGGATGTGGACGGTCACACCGTCCGCGTCCGCCCCCGGCTCGAACTGGTACGTCACCCGGAACTTCAGCTGCCCCTGCCGCCAGCTGTCGGGATAGTCGGCCTTGGTGACCGCCTCCGCCGACTCCCGGATGAGCATCTCCCGCTCGAAGTCCAGGAAGTCCGGCTGCTCGTGCCGCTTGTGCTTCCACCAGGAGTCGAAGTGGGCGCCCGACACCACGTGGTCGGGGACCCGCTGGTCGTAGAAGTCGAAGAGCGTGTCGTCGTCGACCACGATGTCCCGGCGCCGCGCCCGGTGCTCCAACTCCTCGACCTCGCTGAGGAGTCTGCGGTTGTCGGCGAAGAACTTGTGGTGCGTGCGCCAGTCGCCCTCCACGAGCGCGTTGCGGATGAACAGCTCGCGACTCGTCTCCGGGTCGACCCGGCCGTAGTTCACCTTCCGCTGGGCGACGATCGGGACGCCGTACAGCGTGACCTTCTCGTACGCCATCACGGCCGCCTGGTCCTTCTCCCAGTGCGGTTCGCTGTACGTCCGTTTCAGCAGGTGCCCGGCGATCGGCTCGACCCACTCCGGCTCGATCTTGGCGTTGACCCGCGCCCAGAGCCGGCTCGTCTCCACCAGCTCGGCCGACATCACGAACTTCGGCTGCTTCCGGAACAGCGACGAGCCCGGGAAGATCGCGAACTTGGCGTTGCGGGCGCCCAGGTACTCGTTCTTGTTGCCGTCCTTCACGTCCTTCATCCCGATGTGGGAGAGGAGGCCGGCGAGGAGGGAGACGTGGACACGGTCGCCGGGGGCGTCCTCCTCGGCGAGGTGGATGCCCATCTGCTTGGCCACCGTACGCAGCTGGCTGTAGATGTCCTGCCATTCGCGGATGCGCAGGAAGTTCAGGTACTCCTGCTTGCACATCCGGCGGAAGGACGACGACCCCCGCTCCCTCTGCTGCTCACGGACGTACCGCCACAGGTTCAGATAGGCCAGGAAGTCGCTGGTCTCGTCCTTGAAGCGGGCGTGCTGCTGGTCGGCCTGGGTCTGCTTCTCGGCCGGGCGCTCGCGCGGGTCCTGGATGGACAGCGCGGCGGCGATGACCATGACCTCGCGGACACAGCCGTTCTTGTCGGCCTCCAGCACCATGCGGGCCAGCCGTGGGTCGACGGGCAGCTGGGCCAGCTTGCGGCCGGTGTCGGTGAGCCGCTTGCGCGGGTCCTTCTGGGCCGGGTCCAGCGCGCCCAGCTCCTGGAGCAGCTGCACGCCGTCGCGGATGTTGCGGTGGTCCGGCGGGTCGATGAAGGGGAACTTCTCGATGTCGCCGAGGCCGGCCGCGGTCATCTGGAGGATGACGGAGGCCAGGTTGGTCCGCAGGATCTCGGCGTCCGTGAACTCCGGGCGGGCGACGAAGTCGTCCTCGGAGTACAGCCGGATGCAGATGCCGTCGGACGTACGGCCGCAGCGGCCCTTGCGCTGGTTGGCGCTGGCCTGCGAGACCGGCTCGATGGGCAGCCGCTGGACCTTGGTGCGGTGGCTGTAGCGGCTGATCCGGGCGAAGCCGGGGTCGATGACGTACTTGATGCCGGGGACCGTGAGGGAGGTCTCGGCGACGTTGGTCGCGAGTACGATCCTGCGCCCGGTGTGCGGCTGGAACACCCGGTGCTGCTCGGCGTGCGAGAGGCGCGCGTACAGCGGCAGGATCTCGGTGAATCTGTACTTCTTCTTCTCCAGCGCGTCCGCCGTGTCGCGGATCTCCCGCTCACCGGAGAGAAAGACCAGGATGTCGCCCCGGCCCTCGGCCTGGAGTTCCTCGACCGCGTCGCAGATCGCGGTGATCTGGTCCCGGTCGGCGTCGTCGCTCTCCTCCTCCAGGAGGGGCCGGTAACGCACCTCGACCGGGTACGTCCGCCCGCTGACCTCGATGATCGGGGCGTTCCCGAAGTGCCGGGAGAAGCGCTCGGGATCGATGGTGGCGGAGGTGACGACGACCTTCAGATCCGGCCGCTTCGGCAGCAGCTGCGCCAGATACCCGAGCAGGAAGTCGATGTTGAGGGACCGCTCGTGGGCCTCGTCGATGATGATCGTGTCGTAGGCGCGCAGCTCGCGGTCGGTCTGGATCTCGGCGAGCAGGATGCCGTCCGTCATCAGCTTGATGAAGGTGGCGTCCGGGTTCACCTGGTCGGTGAAGCGCACCTTCCAGCCGACGGCCTCACCGAGGGGCGTCCTCAGCTCCTCCGCGACCCGCTCGGCGACGGTCCGGGCTGCGATACGGCGGGGCTGGGTGTGCCCGATCATGCCGCGCACCCCCCGGCCCAGCTCCATACAGATCTTCGGGATCTGCGTGGTCTTGCCGGACCCGGTCTCACCGGCGACGATGACGACCTGGTGATCGCGGATGGCTTCGGCGATCACGTCCTTCTTCTGGCTGACGGGCAGCTGCTCGGGGTACGAGACGGCGGGCACGCGGACGCGCCGCTCGGCCATGCGGGCCTCGGCCTTGCCGACCTCCGCCTCGATCTCGGCGAGGACGGCGGCGCGGGCCTCCGGCTTACGGATCTTGCGCGCGCCCTCGAGCCGCCGCCCGAGCCGGTGCGCGTCACGCAGCGACAGCTCGGTCAGACGGGGGGCGAGGGTGCCGAGGGCGGGGGCGGGATGCGTAGACATACGCGGTCCAGGATCTCACCTCGGGGAAATGAGTGGCGAACGCTTTTGCGCGCGCGGCTCGTGGGTGCCCGCCGCGGGGGCGGCCGCCCTCCTGCCTGGCGGCCGCCCCCGCGGTTCCGGGTGGTGCGGGTCGTTACTCGGCGTGCCAGTCGGTGAGCAGCACCGGGCGGTCGGTGAGCTGCCGGAGACCGCTGCCGTCCGCCGCGTTCATCACGTAGGTGGCGTTGCCGCCGGTGAGGTCGTCATGGCCCTCGAAGGCGATCTTCGTGCCGTCGGGGGAGTAGACGGGGTTCTGGAGGGAGGACAGCGGGCCCGTCCAGCCGCTGTTCAGGTCGGTGACGGCGCCGTCGGCCACGTCGACGGAGTGCACGCCGTACTGGGTCGTGTAGGCGAGCCGGGTGCCGTCCGGGGACCAGTCGGCGGGGGTGGCCCACACGTCGTGGCTCGTGGTGATCTGGCGCACCTCCAGGGAGGTGGTGTCCATGACGTAGACGTCGGTGCCGTACTGCCAGGTGCCGTCCGGGGCCTGGTACTCGGTGGTCTTCAGGAAGGCGAGGGAGCGGCCGTCGGGCGAGAAGGTGCCGCGCATCCCGACGGTGAGCGTCTGCTCGCCGGTGCCGTCGGTGTTCACCCACTCCAGGCCGCGCGGGCTGTCGAAGACGATCCGCTGCCCGTCGGGCGACCAGTGCGGGTGAGCGACGTACGGGGCGTTGTTCGTCTCGGGCTGGATGCCCGCGACCAGGACATGCGGGTTGCTGCCGTCGGCTCCGGCGACCACCAGGTCCTGGGCGTAGTCGCAGCCGCCCTCTGGCTGCGGGATGCAGGTGCTCTCGGGGTGGATGTACGCCACCTGGGAGCCGTCGGGAGACAGGACGCCGTCCGTGGCGCCCTGGGCGAAGACGGCGGTGACGGATCCGCTGACGGGGTTGAGGGCGACCATGTCCGCAGTGCCCGTGGTGTAGTCGGTGGCGGTGAGCAGACCCGGCCCGCGGCTGCCGTCCGCCATGGCGGTGCCGGCCAGCGGCACTGCGGTCGCGATCGCCAGCGTGACGGTCAACACCCCGTATCTGAAACGCACGTGAGCTCCTCACTGGAAACCGGGGACCGGCGTTCCCGGCCCCCGGTGCAGGAGCGCGTGAGGGGCGCGAAACGTCACGCTCCGGGGCGCGGATCCGTCCCTCCCGAGGGGGCCGCGGAACCGGCGGCACGGCGTGCGCTGTCGCTCAGCGCGAACGACTTCGCGGTGTTGGAGATGGCCTTGATCCCCAGGTAAGCGGTGGTCATGCTGCTCACGGCGGTGAACGCGGCGGTCAGGACGCCGACGATCACCGACTTGTCCCCGTCCAGCCGCCACACGCCGATGATCGCGACCACGACGATCGCGAGATTGCTGGCGACGACCGCGAGCAGCCCGTACCGCGCCCGGGTCTTCTCCAGCTGGGTGTCCGTTATCGCCGCGGCCTGGTCCTGGCTCATCTCCCCGTCCCCCCGTTCAGCAGCTGCGCGACCCGTGCGTCTACCTGCGCGCGGTCGTACCCGCGCCGGACGATGTCGAAGACGGGCGGCGCCTCCGGTGCCGTACCCGTGGCCAGCCGGGCCAGATAGGCGTCCACCTGCGCCCGGTCGTACCCCCGCCGGGCGATCTCGAACCCCTGGAAGTCGTCCGCCACGCATGCCCCCCTACGACGAAGGCCCCGTTCGTTGAACGGGGCCTTCTGACTGTGGCTGGGGCCGGGGTCGAACCGGCGACCTATCGCTTTTCAGGCGATCGCTCGTACCAACTGAGCTACCCAGCCACGGTGTTTCACGTGAAACACCAGCGGTCCTGACGGGATTTGAACCCGCGGCCTCCACCTTGACAGGGTGGCGAGCACTCCAAACTGCTCCACAGGACCAAGCTTGTGCGTGCAACAGTGTCGCACACGATCTTGCGTGCCCCCAACGGGATTCGAACCCGTGCTACCGCCTTGAAAGGGCGGCGTCCTAGGCCGCTAGACGATGAGGGCTATCGGCCCGCCTGGGCGCTTATCAGCGCGTCGGGGACGTGAGAAGCATATGGGATGCCGAGGGGTATCGCCAAAACGGTTTACGGCGAGGGGGCGGAAGCCGGTGCGGAGGCGGAACCGGTGGGGGTGGCGCCGGGCTTGATCGGGGTGGCCAGATGGCGGCTGACCTCGGCCGTTGTCTCGCCCAGCCCGCCCAGCTCGATCGCGTCCCAGGCCTGAAGGCGGCGACTGTCCCGGTCGAAGTAGAGGATCGAGGCCTCGATCGGGGCGGGGTACTTGCCCTCCACCGCCCGCAGCCCGCTCCCGCCCGTGGAGCCCTCCATGCGCAGCCGGGTGCCGTAGGGCAGCGTCTCGTCCCCCTCGTGGTGCAGATGGCCGCAGAGCACCAGCGGCACCTCGCCGTCCGTCTCGCGGGCGGCGGCCGGTTCATGGGCGACGGCGACGTCGACCGGGGTGTGCCGGGCCTTCTGGTCGCGCAGGGCGCTGGCCAGCCGGTCGCCGGCCAGCTGCTCGGCCGCGTTGCCACCCGGCACCGCCGAGCGGTCGGGGGTGAACTGCGGATCGCCCATGCCCGCGAAACGCAGGCCCGCGACCGTCTGTGCACGGCCGTCGTCCAGGACGTGCACGTTCCTCATCCGCTCCAGATAGCGCTGGGTGATCATCGAGTCGTGGTTGCCGCGCACCCACACATACGGCACGCCCAGGTCCCGGATCGGGTCCAGGAAGCCGTTCTCGGCCGCTATGCCGTGGTCCATGGTGTCGCCGGAGTCGACGATCACGTTCACCTTGTACTGCTCCACCAGCGAGGCGATGATCTTCCAGCTCACCGGGTTGAGATGGATGTCGGAGACGTGCAGGACCCGGATGGTGGAGGGGTCCGGCTGGTAGGCGGGGAGTGTGGAGGTGACGTCGTAGAGCTTCGCCACGTTCGTCACCAGGCGGGCCAGTTCCTTCTGGTAGACGTCGAACTCGGTGACGATGCTGCGCGCGTTGCCGACCACGGACGGTGCCGAGGACAGCAGCCCCGAGTACCTCGGCTCCAGCACCGACTTCGGGTTCCAGGTGGCGTACGCCGACGCGCCCGAGGCGGCGAGCAGCGCCAGGGCCAGCCCGCCGGCCGCGAGGGCCCGGCGCGGGCGGCGGTAGACGGCGAGACCGAGGGCGGTGGCGCCCACGGCGACGGCGACACAGGAGCGCACGGCCAGGTCCAGCGTGCCGTGCTCGACGTCCCTGGCGACCTCCTCCTGCAGGCCGGAGAGCCGCTCGGGGTGGTCGACCAGGGCCTGGGAACGCACCGGGTCGAGCTGGTCGACGTTGACGTCCAGGCGGACCGGGGCCACATGGCTGTCCAGCGTGAGCGCGCCCAGCGGAGAGATGTTGATCTTCGTGCCGCCGGTGAGGGAGGGGCGCAGCGCCATCGTCGTGTTCATCGGGCCGACCGGGGTCCGTACGTTCCCGACGATCAGTAGACCCAGCCAGGCGCCGACGAGCACGACGACCGCGAGCCCGAGAGCGCTCAGCCAGGGGCGTCCGGCCACTGCGGGAGAGGCGAGTGCGCGAGGGGCCATTGGTCCCGTATGCCCATGTCCGGGCACGGATATGCGACCCCGCACGAGCCTTGCCGTCCACCAGGGGCCGACGCGGGCTCACCAGCCCATGTCTCGGGCGACCGCCTCCTGGGCGGCGTCGATCTCCTCCTGGGTCACCTCGGTCACGCCAGGGGAGGCGCGCTATTCGAAGGAGCTGAGGAGGTCCGCCAGAGCCTGCTTCTGCGCCGGGTGAGTGATCGGCACGTCGTTCAGATCCACGCTCATGAGCCAGTCGAAGAGAACCACGGCATCGGCCCGCCACAGTTTCACCGACACGGTCTCCAGGCCGAACTCGCGGCTGCTCAGCGTCAGCCCCAGCCCAGTTCGTGGAGCCGTACGTCCTCGATGCCGAAGTGGTGCGCCACCTCGTGGACGACGGTCACGGCGACTTCGTGGACCACGTCCTCCGGCGTCGCGCAGGAGCGCACGGTCGGGCCCATGTAGATCGTGATGCGGTCGGGGAGGACTCCGGCGTACCACTCGCCGCGTTCCGTGAGGGGGGTCCCCTCGTACAGGCCCAGTAGCTCCGGGTCGTCGGCGGGCGGCTCGTCCTCCACGAAGACAGCCACGTTGTCCATGACCCGCGTCAGTTCCGGCGGGATCTGGTCCAGGGCCTCACTCACCAGTTCTTCGAACCGGTCGCGTGTCATCTCCAGCACAGGGCCATTGTCGGGGACGATCGCGCGGAGCGGGGGATGTGCGGAGCCCCGCCGTCCCCGTGCGCCCGGCTACGGCCGGGGGCCGATGCGTGTGGGGCGCGTGTCCTCTTGCGGGCGGGGGGAGTTGGGGAGGTTGACTCTCTTCCTTGTCCCCGGAGGTGGCCGCCGTGCGCCCCTTGTACGTACCCGTCCGGCTCGCCGTCACCATGCTGGCCGTCGCCACGGCCGCCGCCGGCTGTGTGAACGTGGGTGACGACGCCGGCCGGGCCCGGCCCTCGCACTCGGCGGGCCGGCACGGCGGCGCGGCGCCCGACGGCGGCCCGGTGGCCGGTGTCGGCGGCCAGGAGCGCGGCGCCCGGGCGGGCGACGGCAAGCACGGCAACGGTGGCAAGACGAAGCCCGGGGAGTCGCCCAGCGCGTCGGCCACCCCGTCCGGCGCGGCCAGCGCGTCCCCGACCCCCGCGCAGCCCGGCAAGCCCGGCAGGCCGGGGAGTACCGCGGGACCCGGCGACCCGGCGCCGACCCAGGCCCCGCCGACCCCGCCGGCCACCTCCCAGCCGCCCGCGCCCCCGGCCTCCACCCCGCCGCCGCCCCCCTCCGAGTCCCCGACGCCCGAGCCGTCCTCCTCGGCGCACGAGGGGACGGGGCCGCAACTGGTCCAGCGCGAGCCGGCGCCCGAGGCGGGCGCACCGGCGTGAGCCCCGCATATGGCGTGTGACCTGCGGGTACGAGGCTCGGTTTGCGTTCAGGGGTGGTGGGTGCGTATGGTGGCAGATCGTTTGATCCCATTTGCCCGGCGCCACTGCAGAGCGCGCCGTGTGGCGCGTACTCTCCTTTGCCGTGGCGGACCGCATTGAGGCGGTCGTGAGCGAATCACGGAGTTGACGGGCGCGTGCCGAAGAGACTCCGGAAGGTTTCGCATTCGCATGTCCGTGTCCAGTACTGATCAGATCGTCATGCCCGAGAACGACAACGAACTCGTGGACGTGGCGACCGAGGTCACCGAGGCCGTCGAGGCCGCTGACACCACCCCCCAGATCACCTTCGCCGACCTCGGCCTGCCCGAGGGAATCGTGCGCAAGCTCGCACAGAACGGCGTGACCACCCCCTTCCCGATCCAGGCCGCGACCATCCCGGACGCCCTGGCCGGCAAGGACATCCTCGGCCGTGGCCGCACCGGCTCCGGCAAGACCCTCTCCTTCGGTCTGCCGACCCTGGCCACGCTGGCCGGCGGCCGCACCCAGAAGCACAAGCCCCGCGCGGTCATCCTCACCCCGACCCGCGAGCTGGCCATGCAGGTCGCCGACGCCCTCCAGCCGTACGGCGACGTCCTCGGCCTGAAGATGAAGGTCGTCTGCGGCGGCACGTCCATGGGCAACCAGATCTACGCCCTGGAGCGTGGCGTCGACATCCTCGTCGCCACCCCGGGCCGGCTGCGCGACATCATCAACCGCGGCGCCTGCTCCCTGGAGGACGTGCAGATCGCCGTCCTGGACGAGGCCGACCAGATGTCCGACCTGGGCTTCCTGCCCGAGGTCACCGAGCTGCTCGACCAGGTCCCGGCCGGCGGCCAGCGCATGCTCTTCTCCGCCACGATGGAGAACGAGATCCAGACCCTCGTCGACCGCTACCTGAACAGCCCCGTCTCGCACGAGGTGGACGCGGCCCAGGGCGCGGTGACGACCATGTCCCACCACATCCTCATCGTGAAGCCCAAGGACAAGGCGCCGGTCACCGCCGCGATCGCCTCCCGCAAGGGCCGCACGATCATCTTCGTCCGCACCCAGCTGGGCGCCGACCGCGTCGCCGAGCAGCTGCGCGAGGCGGGCGCGAAGGCCGACGCGCTGCACGGCGGCATGACCCAGGGCGCGCGCACCCGCACCCTGGCCGACTTCAAGGACGGCTACGTCAACGTCCTGGTCGCCACCGACGTCGCCGCCCGCGGTATCCACGTCGACGGCATCGACCTGGTCCTGAACGTGGACCCGGCCGGCGACCACAAGGACTACCTGCACCGCGCCGGCCGTACCGCGCGAGCGGGCCGTACCGGCACGGTCGTGTCGCTCTCCCTCCCGCACCAGCGGCGCCAGATCTTCCGCCTGATGGAGGACGCCGGCGTCGACGCCGCGCGCCACATCATCCAGGGCGCCGGCGCCTTCGACCCGGAGGTCGCCGAGATCACCGGCGCCCGCTCCATGACCGAGGTCCAGGCCGAGTCCGCGAACAACTCCGCCCAGCAGGCCGAGCGCGAGGTCGCCCAGCTCACCAAGCAGCTGGAGCGTGCCCAGCGCCGCGCGGCCGAGCTGCGCGAGGAGTCGGACCGGCTGGTCGCCCGGGTCGCCCGCGAGCGCGGCGAGGACCCGGAGGCCGCGGTGGCCGAGGCCCAGGCGACGGCGGCGGAGGAACTGGCGGTCGCCGAGGCGGCCGTTGCCACCGCCGAGCAGCAGACCGAGCGCGAGGAGCGCCCGGCGGCGTCGGCGCCGTACGAGCGCCGGGAGCGGCGGAACTTCGACCGCGACCGTGAGGACCGTGGCGGCCGCGGCTTCGAGCGCCGCGAGGACCGCCGTCCGTTCGACCGGGACCGGGACCGCGACCGGGGCGGTGACCGTGGTGGCCGTACCTTCGAGCGCCGTGACGACCGCCGTGACGACCGTGGTGGCCGTGGCTTCGAGCGCCGTGACGACCGTCGCCCCTTCGACCGGGACCGCGACCGGGGCAACGACCGTCCGTTCAACCGCGACCGGCGTGACGACCGTGGTGGCCGTGGCTTCGAGCGCCGCGACGACCGCCGCGACGACCGCCGCCCCTTCGACCGCGACCGCGACCGTGACCGGGGCTTCGACCGTGACCGCCGCGACGACCGTGGTGGCCGTACCTTCGAGCGCCGTGACGACCGTGGTGGGTTCGAGCGCCGTGACGACCGTGGCGGCTTCCGCCGGGACGAGCGCGGTGGGCACGGTCACCGGGGCAGCGACCGCCCCTTCAACCGCGACCGCCGCGACGACCGCCCGGGCTTCCGCTCCGGCGGCCACGACCGCCCCTTCGGCCGTCGTGACGACCACCGCGGCACCGGCTCCTTCGGCCGCCGCGAGGACAAGCCGCGCTGGAAGCGCAACGGCTGACCCCGCGTGACCGCTGACGCGGAGTGACCCGAAAAGGGCCCGTACGACACCGTCGTACGGGCCCTTTTTAGCCAAAGCGTGACGCATGTCACGACCCCAGTGAGGGAATTGCTGGGGGCATGACAGATGAAGCGAGAGCGAGCGGAGAACACGGCGCGCACGGCCCGTCGGACGAGGAACGGCTGGCCCAGCTCGGCTACACCCAGGTCCTCGCCCGCCGGATGTCGGCGTTCTCGAACTACGCCGTCTCCTTCACGATCATCTCGGTACTGTCGGGCTGTCTGACCCTGTACCTCTTCGGCATGACCACCGGCGGCCCGGCGGTGATCACCTGGGGCTGGGTCGCGGTCGGCCTGATGACGCTGTTCGTCGGCCTGTCGATGGCCGAGATCTGCTCGGCGTACCCGACCTCGGCGGGCCTGTACTTCTGGGCCCACCGCCTCGCACCACCGCGCTCGGCGGCGGCCTGGGCGTGGTTCACGGGCTGGTTCAACGTGCTCGGCCAGGTCGCGGTGACGGCGGGTGTCGACTTCGGCGCGGCCTCCTTCCTGGGCGCGTACCTGGACCTGCAGTTCGGCTTCACGGTGACCCCGGGCCGCACGGTGCTGTTGTTCGCGGCGATCCTCGTGCTCCACGGCCTGCTGAACACCTTCGGTGTGCGGATCGTCGCGTTCCTGAACGACGTGAGCGTGTGGTGGCACGTGCTCGGCGTCGCGGTGATCGTCGGCGCGCTCGCCTTCGTCCCCGACCACCACCAGTCGGCGACGTTCGTGTTCACGAAGTTCGTGAACGAGACGGGCTGGGGCAGCGGCCCGTACGTCGTCCTGCTGGGCCTCCTGATGGCCCAGTACACCTTCACGGGTTACGACGCCTCGGCCCACATGACGGAGGAGACCCACGACGCGGCGACGGCCGGCCCGAAGGGCATCGTCCGCTCGATCTGGACCTCGTGGATCGCGGGCTTCGTCCTGCTGCTGGGCTTCACGTTCGCGATCCAGTCGTACGACAAGGAACTGACGTCCCCGACGGGCGCGCCCCCCGCCCAGATCCTCCTGGACGCACTGGGAGCGACAACGGGCAAGCTGCTGCTCCTGGTGGTGATCGGCGCCCAGCTCTTCTGCGGGATGGCCTCGGTGACCGCCAACAGCCGCATGATCTACGCCTTCTCGCGCGACGGAGCCCTGCCCTTCTCCCGCGTCTGGCACACGGTCAGCCCACGCACCCGCACCCCCGTGGCGGCGGTCTGGCTGGCCGCACTCGCGGCCTTGGCCCTGGGCCTGCCCTACCTGATCAACACGACGGCGTACGCGGCGGTGACGTCCATCGCGGTGATCGGCCTGTACATCGCGTACGTCATCCCGACCTTCCTCCGCGTCCGCAAGGGCGCCGCCTTCGAGTCGGGGCCGTGGCACCTGGGCCGCTGGTCAGGCCCGATCGGGGTCGTGTCGGTGCTGTGGGTACTGGCGATCACGATCCTCTTCATGCTCCCGCAGGTCTCCCCGGTCACCTGGAAGACCTTCAACTACGCCCCCGTCGCCGTCCTGGTCGTCCTCGGCTTCGCCGCGACCTGGTGGCTCGCCTCGGCCCGCCACTGGTTCCTCACCGCGGACCGGACCGCCACTCCGAACCTGATCAAAAAGTGACACACCTCCCCGTGACGCGGCCGGTCCGTCGATACCCGATCGGAGACCCGGCCGCGTCCGGCTATGCTCGGACAGGCAACATCGCCTGGGCCCTTAGCTCAATTGGCAGAGCAGTGGACTTTTAATCCATTGGTTGTGGGTTCGAGTCCCACAGGGCCTACGGCTGGTAGGTGGGGGATATGGCCCCTGACCTGCTATGCAGCGCCTGAGTCGGCTTCGGTCGGCTCGGGCGCTGCTTCGTTTTCAGGCCCGTGCGTGAGCGATGCGTGAGCGGATGTGCCCGTGGCCTGCGGAACGTGCTTGGGCCCGGCGGCGGTGGATACCCCGTAGGTATGGGGTCAAGCAGAGTGCCCCACGAGTGGGCCGTCTGCCGCGGATGTCTCCATGGACCCGTTCGGCAGGCGGTGTGCTCGGCTCGGATGAGTCTGTCCGGCGCCAGATTTCCGGTTGCCGGCGACGTACGGTGAAAGTACCGAGGGCGTCACGCACTCCGACTCTCCTGTCGGGTCGTCCTCGGCGAGAGACGAAAACCCGGGCCGCCCGAGCGGACGGTGCGGAGACGGGTCGGCATCATGGCCACCGCGATCACAGCAACTCCGCGACCCTCCCTGGTTATCGCGTTTCCCTGCCGAGGGGCGGCGTGACGGTCGTGCAGCGGCTGGACATCCACCGGCGTGACCGGGGAGAGCGGGCCCTCGTCACGCTCGTCGGCGCGATCGGACCCGCCACGGCTCCCCTGTTGCGGGCCGCGCTGGAGCAGTGCCTGCGCGACGGCGTGACCGGCATCGACGTCGATCTCGCCACCGTCGGCTTCTGTGACTCCCAGGGCCTGGACGTCTTCCTGACGGCGTCGCAACACGCGGACCGGGCGCATGCTTTCGTGCGGCTGCACCATCCGTGCGCCCAGATCACCCGACTTCTCGCCGTCACCGGCTCCGCCTCCCTGCTCAGTGAGGTGCCGGGTGCGTCTCCGTCGGCCGACGAGCAGCAGGGCGGCGGCGGCCTGGTCGGTGCACCTGTAGTGAAGGACGGGATCCGTCTCCGCCGCCTGACCCGCTGGCAGGCGGAGGACCTGAGCGAGGACATCGCCGACCTGGCCGTGGAACCCGTCGCGGGCTTGTCAGCGAGCACGGACCGGGAGCGGGGCGACTTCTTGGGGCGGCTTGTCATCAGCGCCCGACGGCCCGGCTTTGCGTTGCTGGTCGCCGAAACGACGGTGCTGGTGGGGTGTGCCTTCGGATTCCCGGTGGGTCCCGGTGCCCGCTCGGAGCGGGGGTTGCAGGAGAGCGTCCAGCGGCTCACCGGCTGTGCCCGGTTCCTGCTCCTCACCCAGGTCGTTGCGCATCATCACGCCCAGCGCCGAGACATCGGTCGCCGTCTGCAACAGCGTCTGCTGGCCGACCGGCGCACCGCGCTCGGAGTCGCCCTGATCCGTCCGGCAGACCAGGCCGGCCAGGCCGCCTTCGAGTCCTGGGGCTGGCGAAATTGCGGAGAGATGGTGGGGTTGCCCGGTCTGGGCGCACCCTGCGTGCTGGTCCTCTTCCCGGAGAACGCGCCTGTACCGGCGCCTCCGGCCTTGGGCCCGGGCCGGGCGTAGCCTGGGAGACACCGAGAGCATGTCGGGCGCACGATCTGGCGGCGCCGTTCCCGGCGAGTGACGAACGAGGGCAGCGCCTTCACTGCCCGGGACGGGATCGCACGATGGACTCCCTCACACCGCCCGCCGAAGGTATGCCAACGGATGACGAGCACACGTACCGGATGCCGCTGGCGCGGTTGAGCCTCACCCCGGAGTCCAGCCACGGCCCGCTCGACGGAGCATGGTGGCCGCGCTGTGACGTCCTGGAGCTGGAGTTGCCCGCCCTCGTGGGCTCGTTGGACCCCGGCCACGGTACGGTCACCCGCGTCACGGTGGGGACTGCCGCGTGGCCCGACGCCCCGGGAACGGTGCCGGCGCCCGACCACGTGATCGAGGTCCTCCTGAGCGAGGCCGCCGACGAAGCGCATGCCATCACCCTGGAGTGCGGCACCGTGGGGCGCTGGGAGCTGCTGGTCATCCCGCCCGACGAGCCGACGGGAACGGCCGGTCGGCTGCTGACGGCCGCCGCCGATCCCTGGAACACGCAGTCGGCTCAGCGCATCCTGGCCCGCGTCGAGGACGGCCACGGCCAGGAGAGCGCCAGGCAGCGGAACGGCCCATGATGGACTGATGGGACAGGCAGCTCTTTCGTCGGCCACCGCCGCCGCCCGTGTCCGCGTGGATCACGTTGGGTGAGCGGATGACGGCCGAACCGCGCGCGGACCGCTCCGAGAGCTTCGGGGAAGCGCTCCTGGGGACGGTTCTCGATCGCGCGCATGAGCTTCCGCCCCACCTCGTCGGCCCACTGGTCGCCGACATGATGGAGCGGCTGGGGGGCCGCCGTCCGCAGATCCTGCTGCAGGACTACGGCCAGCTGCTGCTCGTCCCCTTGCCCGGCGAGGGCCTCACGGACGGGGGCCCGCAGGTGATTGACGATTCCGCCGCGGGCCGCTGCTTTCTCGGTGCGCTGCCCGTCGAGCTGCCCGAGGGTGACGGCGTACGCGTCCACCTGCCGCTGCTCGACGGCGGCGACCAGGTGGGCGTCATGGCCGTGACGCTGGACCGGGTCGACGACGACGACCGCCGCATGCTGCGCCGGCTCTCCGCTCTGGTGGCCGACCTGCTGGTGACCAAGCACGGATATTCCGACCTGTTCTTCCGTACCCGACGCCGTGAACCGATGAGCGTGGCCGCCGAGATCCAGTGGGCGCTGCTGCCGCCCCTGGCCATGATCATGCCGCGCGTCGCCCTGGCCGGAGTCCTGGAGCCCGCGTACGACGTGGCGGGGGACAGCTTCGACTACGCGCTCAACGGCGACGTCCTCCACCTGGCCATGATCGACGCGATGGGGCACGGCCTCGGCGCGGCCACGATGGCCACCGTGGCCATCGGCGCGTACCGCTACGCCCGCCGCCTGAGCACCGGCCTGACGGAGATCTACGCCTTCATGGACGACGCCGTGGCGAAGCAGTTCGGCGCCGACCACTTCGTCACCGCGCAGATGATGCGGCTGGACACGACGACGGGCCACCTGCAGTGGGTCAACGCCGGACACCCCGCACCGATACTCGTCCGCGACCACCGTGTCACGCGCCGACTGGTCGGCCCGACGACTCTCCCCGTGGGCCTTGGCGGTGCGGAGCCGGAGGTAAGTGCGCTGGGGTTGGAACGGGGAGACCGCGTCCTGTGCTTCACCGACGGGCTGATCGAGGAGCACGCGGCGGGCGAGGAGCAGTTCGGGGAGGAGCAGTTGATCGATTGGGTGAACGGGCTGGAGAGAACCGGCCGCGGGGTCCGGGCGGTGGCGCGTGCCCTGTCGCACACACTCAAGCGGGCGCGGGGCGGCCAGACCACGGACGATGCGACGCTGCTCCTGGTGGAGTGGCGCGGCTGACCGGACCGCAGGGTCTGTCCCGGTGCGGGGCGACTCATCAGCCCGACGCTGTCTGTCCGCCTCCCGTATCGATGAGGATCTGCTCCGCAGAGCTGACATTGCCGGCCAGGACGGCCTGGGCCATCGCCGCGTGAGCGGCCTCGGGTGTCGCCTCCGGTGGGATGACCAGCAGTGAGAAGTGATCCCTGTCGCCCCGGGTGATCAAGACGGTGTCATCACCCACCGGGAAGGAGTCCACGTGCACCACCCGGTCATCGATGACGATCCGCGTCGGGAGCCCCTCCCAGGCCGTGGCGTCCAGCCCGACCCGGCTCAGGGGGCCGAGGTGCTCCGTGAGCGCGTCCAGCAGTGCCGGCAACTCCGCACCGATGTCATGGGACCTCGGCCACCACGCCCCGTCGAGAACCCCTTCGCGCGATGCCGTCGTCTCCAGCCGGAGCAGTGCGCACCCCGGTCGTACGGTCTGACGGATGCCGCTCGGCAGATGCTGGGGACCTGGGGATACGTCGGAGTCGGTCATGAGGACCACCCGTTCGGGATCCGGCAGCGAACACGGGACGTGCCTCGCCTCTGATGCCTCTGACCACGCTACTCCCCATCACCCTGAGCACCGGCGTCGCCGGGCTCCTGTACAGCGAGGAGAAGCCGCATGAGGAACTGCACAGCGGGGCACCCGGACGGCCTAGGCTGTGAACGAGGCCGCAGGGTCGGCTGCCGGTCGGCATCGGCAGCTTCGGAGACCAGCCTGAGAGCGCCAGCCATGACGACACTCCGTGAACGCAAGACCTACCGCAAGGCAATCCTTCGGCATCTCTACGGAGCCATGGAGCGCAACCGACCTGAGGTGAGCGGGGCGGCACTGCGTGAAGAGCTCCGGCTGCCCGACGACGATCTGTCCGCAGCCTGCGCCTACCTGGCCGACGAGGGCCTGATCACCGTTGAATGGACGTCGCACAAGACGCCCGCCGCTGTCTCACTGTCCCATGACGGCATCCGGTTCATGGAGGAGGAAGAGGAGTGGAGTGGCCCCAGGCAGAGCGAGTGACACGGACTCAACGCCCGGCCGCCGCTTTTCGGGCCGGGACTTCAATCCCCGAGTGACGCGTGCGCGGATGGGCTGGCGGCCTGCGGATCGGACGCTGCAGGGGCGGACGGTTCGGCGGCGGCCGGACGTGACCGAGGGATCAGCTTCGCTGCCTTCTCGGCGATTTCGCGGTCCAGCTCCGGAAGCAGGCTCGTGTACGTGTCCGAGGTCAGCGTGATGGTGGAGTGCCGGAGCGTCTCCTTCACGGTGTGGATGTCACCGCCGCCTCCGTGCGTGAGCGTCGCGGCCACGTGGCGCAGGTCCCGCAGGGTGATGGGCGGCAGGTCGGTCGTGGCGAGGATGCGGCGGAAGGTCTCCGAGACCGTCTCCGGGTGAAGCCAGGAGCCGTCCTCCTTCGTGAAGACCTTGCCCGTGTCCCGCCAGGCATCGCCCCAGTCCGCACGCTCTTTGTCCTGGCCGGCCTTGTGGTCGCGCAGCACGGCGATGTTCATGCTGTCGAGCGCGATCGTGTTCGCGCTGCCGTCCGTCTTCGGCTCGGACTCGTAGAGGTCCCAGCCGTCCACCACGATCTCCTTGGCCGGAGTGATGAGGCCGGCGTCGAGGTCGATCTCGTGCCAGTCCTGGCCGACCGCCTCGCCGCGCCGGAGACCGCGGGTGCCCATCAGGTGGAAGGCCGCGTACAGCCGGTCGCCCTCGGCGGCGTCGAGGAAGGCGCCGAACTGCTGGGGAGTCCAGACCATGACCGGGCCGGGGACCTCGCCCGTCTCGCGCCAGCGCCGGACACGCTCCTCGGTCCAGAGAAGCGGCTTCGGGCGCTTGCCGGACTCCAACTCGACGTGGGAGGCCGGGTTGAAGGTGATGAGCTGCTGGGCGATGGCGGAGTTCAGCGCCGCGCGCAGGGTGCGGCGGATCGCCTGCCGGGTGGCCGGGCCGGTGATCTTCCGGAACGGCTTCATCTCCTCCAGCTTGGCCCGCTCGACCGCGAGCAGGGCCCGCACCGGTAGCTCCCTGGTCGGTACGGAGGACGTGGACGTCGTACGCCAGATCGCCGCAGCTTTCAGTGCCGCCGACGAGCGTCTCGGTGGCGGCCATGGGCTCACCACCGTCACCGCGTATCTCGCCGACACCGCAGCCCCCATGCTCCGAGGGCGGTTCCCGAACGAAGCCTTACGCCGGGCAGCCTTCGGAGCCGTCGCAGAACTCGCCTACCTCGCAGGGTGGAAGCACCACGACCTGGGCCAGGAAGGTGCCGCCCAGCGCTACTACCAGGTCGGCTACCAACTCGCCTGCGAAGCCGACCCGCACGGCCACGCCGCCTGGATGATGCGCGCCCTCGCCCACCAGGCCCTCAGTCTCAAGCAGCCCCACCACTGCGTCGACCTCGTCGAGGGCGCACTGACCCGCGGCCTGGGCCGCGTCGACGGCCAGACCGAGGCGCTGCTCCACATCACCCATGCCCGCGCGTACGCCGCTGTGGGCGAGAAGCCCGCAGCGGCCCGCGCCCTGCTCGCCGCCGAAGACGCCCTCCTACGCGACGACGGCCCACAGCCGAGCTACTCCCGCGTCAGCGGCCCGGCCGCCGGCACCGTGGCCAGCCACACCGCCCGCACCTTGACCGATCTCGCCGACCACGTCGGCACCGAGCAGCAGCACCGCGACGCCCTGGTCCGCTGGGACCCGCAGAAGTGCAGGCGCGTCCATGCCCTCACCTATGCCGACCTCGGCGACAGCCTTGCCGCCCAGGCTCGAGCCGATGAGGCCGTCGCCGCCTGGTCCCAGGCCCTCGCCCTCATGGAGGGAATGACCTCCGACCGCACCCGCAAGGCGATCAGTTCGCTTCGCTCCACTCTCGCCGTCTACCAGCGCCGCAGGGTGCCCGGGGCGGCCGAACTGGCCCGCCGCGCACGCGAAGCGCTGGCCTAAGCTGCCCTCCAACCGGCCGACGAAGGGACACCGACCGTGGCTCAGCCGAACACCGACGACCAGCCCAAAGCCCTCCCACCCGCCCTCGAATCCATGACCCTCCTCGTCGCCGCCGTCATCGTCCACGACAAGGCCACCAACCGCGTCGTCCTCCTCCAGCGCAGCCAGAACGCCAAGTTCGCCCAGGGCATGTGGGACCTGCCCGTCGGCAAGAGCGAGCCCGGTGAGCCGATTACCGAGACCGCGGTGCGCGAGCTGTACGAGGAAACCGGCCTGACAGTGAAGCCGGAGGCCCTGAAGGTGGCCCACATCATCCACGGTGCCTGGGGCGTCGAAGCTCCCAACGGTTTCCTCACCGTCGTCTTCGCTGTCCACGAATGGACGGGCGAGCCCGAAAACCGCGAGCCGCGCAAGCATGCCCAGGTCCGCTGGGTCGACGCCGACGCAATCCCTGAGGAGTTCGTCGACACCACTGCCAGCGCCCTTCACCGCTACCTCAGTGACGGTCCTCAGGTCTCACTTGACGGATGGAAGTAGCAGGCAGGTGCTCAGCCGCTACTGGGCCCGGCCCCTCCAACTGGGAAGAGGCCGGGGCCTCAGGGTTTGTGCCTCAGCTGGTGCAGCCGCACCCCGATGCGGCCTTGGCCTCGGTGGCGGTCTGGACTGGGTCGACCGCTGCCTCGGCCGGAGTGCAGCAGGCGTTGACGCCGCAGCAGGCGTCGGGCGACTCCTCAGCCTCGGAGGACGTGTCGGTCGTTACCGGCTTGGTGGCCCGGACGATCGCCGAGTGCATTCCGTCCGCGACCGTATGGGTCGGGGTGATCTCGATGTCCGTGAACCCGGCGGCTTCCAGCCCTGCGCGGTATTCGGCGAAGGACAGCGCGCCGGCGATGCAACCGACGTAGTCACCGCGCTCGGCACGCTGGTCGGGGCTGAGTGAGTCGTCGGCAACGACGTCCGAGACGCCGATACGCCCACCCGGCTTCAGAACACGGAAGGTCTCCGCGAACACGGCGGGCTTGTCGACGGACAGGGTGATCACGCAGTTGGAGATCACCACGTCGATGGTGTTCGCGGGCAGCGGGATGGACTCGATGGTGCCCTTCAGGAACTCGACGTTCGTCGCGCCGGCCTTCTCGGCGTTGGCAAGTGCCAGTGCCAGCATCTCGTCGGTCATGTCCACCCCGTACGCCTTGCCGGTGGGGCCGACGCGTCGGGCCGAGAGCAGGACGTCGATGCCGCCGCCGGAGCCGAGGTCGAGGACGCGCTCACCCTCCCGCAGCTCTGCGACGGCGGTCGGGTTGCCACAGCCGAGGGAGGCGGCGACGGCCTCAGCGGGCAGGGCGTCGCGCTCGTCGGCGGCGTACAGGGTCGAACCGAAGTTCTCATCGACCTCGACCGGCTGCGGCCCGCAACATGCGGCACCGCCCTCGGTCACCTTCACGGCCGCCGCGGCATAGCGCTGGCGGACGGTTTCACGCAGGTCACTGGACTGCTCGCGCATGACTCACTCCCAGGTGACGGGGCATGGCGGTGCCCCGGGAATGGCCTGTATTGACGTTCATTGATGCAACCTTGCGCCTTGAATCGAAAAACGTCAACATAGAGGCATGTCGAAACAAGAGCTTGAGGTGATCGTGCAGGACGCCGCCTGCTGCCCGGGGCTGTCCTCACCACTGGATGAGGACCAGGCGGCCGAGCTGGCCAAGGTGTTCAAGGCCCTGGGCGACCCCGTCCGGCTCCGGCTGATGTCGATGATCGCCTCCCGTGGCGAGGGCGGCGAGGTCTGCGTGTGCGAGCTGACGCCGGCCTTCGAGCTGTCCCAGCCGACGATCTCCCACCACCTCAAGCTGCTCCGGCAGGCCGGGCTCATCGACTGCGAGCGGCGCGGGACCTGGGTGTACTACTGGGTGCTGCCCGGTGTCCTGGACCGGCTCGCCGCATTCCTGACCGCGCCGCAGACCGCCGGAGCCACCGCGTGACCGCGTCCCTGGGCCGCCGTGTCGCCGCAGAAGCCATCGGGACCGGGCTGCTGGTCGCGGTCGTCGTCGGCTCCGGGATCCAGGCCACCGAGTTGTCGCGAGACGTGGGCGTGCAGCTGCTCGCCAACTCCCTCGCCACCGTCTTCGGCCTGGGCGTGCTGATCGCCCTGCTCGGGCCGGTCTCCGGCGCGCACTTCAACCCGGCCGTCACACTCGCCGCCTGGTTCACCGGCCGCCGCAAGCCCGACGGCCTCGCCCTGCGAGACGTGGCCGCGTACGTGCCCGCACAGATCGCCGGGGCCGTTGGCGGGGCGATCCTGGCCGACGCGATGTTCGCCAAGCCGCTGGTCCATTGGTCCACGCACGACCGGTCCGCCTCTCACCTGTGGCTGGGTGAGGTGGTCGCCACGGCCGGGCTGATCCTGCTGATCTTCGGGCTCGAACGCATCGGGAATGCCTCCCTCGCGCCGGTGGCCGTGGCCTCGTACATCGGGGCCGCCTACTGGTTCACCTCCTCGACCTCTTTCGCGAACCCAGCAGTCACCATCGGCCGGGCCTTCACCGACACCTTCGCCGGAATCGCCCCCGCCTCCGTCGCCCCGTTCATCGCTGCCCAAATGGTCGGAGCCGAGCTCGGGCTGGGCGTCGTCATCGCTGTGTACGGCCGTCCCGCCCCCGCCGGGGACAAGGTCGTCGTCCCACACTGCGAACCCGAACTCGCCTCCTCCTGACCCACTCCGCTCTCCCGGAAAGACGCCTGCCATGAACACCCCCGCCCCGCGCCCCTCGGTCCTGTTCGTCTGCGTCCACAACGCCGGCCGCTCCCAGATGGGCGCCGCGTTCCTGACCCACCTGGGCGGTGACCAGGTCGAGGTCCGGTCGGCCGGCTCCGCCCCCGCCGACGCGGTCAACCCCGCCGTGGTCAAGGCAATGGCGGAGGTCGGCATCGACATCTCCGCCGAGACACCCAAGGTCCTCACCACCGAGGCGGTGCAGTCCTCGGACGTGGTGATCACGATGGGCTGCGGGGACGCCTGCCCCGTCTTCCCCGGCAAGCGGTACCTGGACTGGCAGCCGGACGATCCCGCCGGACAGGGTGTCGACGCCGTCCGGCCGATCAGGGACGCCATCGAACAGCGGGTACGCAACCTGTTGGCCGAGCTCGGCATCGCCGCGGCGATATGACCACTACGAGCCGGCTCGGCGGGATCGCTACCGCGCCGGTGACTCGTCGCGCTGCTCGCAAGACGCAAACCTGCTGCTCAGCGGCGCCTTATGCGTGAGCGATGCGTGAGCGGACGGTGCGGCACGAGCCGTCACGAGCCGCACCGCGCATCACAACGCACATGCTCTGACCAGGCAGTTCCGGACACCGGAGCAGTGTCCGGAACCACCCGGCAAGCTTTGGCCAGGACTTTTAATCCATTGGTTGTGGGTTCGAGTCCCACAGGGCCTACGGCACGTAGGCGAGGGTTACCCCCTCTGACCTGCTACGCAGCGCTCGGGTCGGCTTCGGTCGGCTCGGGCGCTGACTCGTTTTCGGGGTCGTGCGTGAGCGGATGTGCCAGTGGCCAGCGGATCGGCTGCGGCTCGAGGCTTTCCAGCCGGGGTAGGTGTTTGCCTACCTCAGAAGTAGGTTTCGGCCCATGGCGCCTGTTGGACCCCTCGCAGCAGCATGATCCCCAGGCCACAGCGCGTGGCCGGGAAGACGAGGCGAGGGGCGGATATGTGGCCGTTTCCGGTGGGCGGGTCGCCCTGGCCGGCGGGCGTGCTCGTGGCGTTGACCGCGATCTGCGCTGTGCTGGCCGTCAGGGCGGAGCAGGCGCGGGACCGGTCGGGGCGCTCCGGGCGACCGGCCGGGCGGATCGGCTGGCCGGTCGTGGCGGGACTGGTGGGTACGGCCGCGTACGGCAGTGTGCCGGCTCTGGTGCTCGCCCTGCACAACACCGCCGGAACGGGCGGCTACGTCGTCACCGTGCCGGATCTGCAACCCGACGGGCTGCTCGCGACGGCGCTGCTGATGGCCGGTCTGCTGGCCACCACGCTGCTCCCCTCGGCGCGCGTGCCCAGGCGGTGGGTGCTGCCCGTGGTCGCAGGGGTGACCGGCGAACTGCTGGAATGGACGTACTGGCTCACGCATGCGCTTACGCGTTCCTCTGTTTCCTACGGCCTGACACCCCTGAATGTCCTGGTGGGCTGTGTGAGCATCCCGGTGCTCGCCGCCTTCGCCGGTGTGGCTCTGCGCCGGCCGGCGAACGGCCGGCCCGCACGTCTGGCCGGAGCCGGTGCGCCCAGGTCGGCGCGCTGGGCCCTGCTGCTGCCCGCCGTCGTGGTGATGACCGGCGATCTGCTCGGCCTCGATCTGTGGCAGTCCGCGTCGCCGGGCACCGGGATCGGGCCGGCGGTGATGGCTTACCTGGTCGGGCTGGCGCTGCTGGCGGCCGTCGTGGCCGGGCTGGTGCGGTGGCCCAGGGCGGCGGCGAACCTGGCTGTCCTGGGGCTGGTGGGGATCGGGGCGTACGACATTGCCCAGAGCGGGTTCGGGCAACACCTGGTGGAGGTGCGGAAGTTCGGCTCCCCGGGCGTGCCGGCGCCGTCCCTCGACTTCGAGATGGTGGCTCACCACGCGTCGGTCCTCGGCGGTATCCAGGGGGCGGTGCTGCTGGCCCTCGGGCTCTGGCTGCTGCCGAGGACCGTGCTGGCGGATGCCGGACGGCTGCTCGGGAGGGGGCCGGACCCGGCGCTGGCCCGGCGGGTGCGGGAGCTGACCGAGACGCGGGCCGATGCGGTCAGTTCCGCGGCCGCGGAACTGCGCAGGATCGAGCGGGACCTGCACGACGGCGCACAGGGACGGCTGGTCACCATCGGGATGAACCTCCGGGTCGCCGAGGAGATGATCCACAGCGATCCGCACGAGGCCGCCGCACTGGTCGTGGAGGCCCGCGTCGCCTCGGCGGCGGCGCTGGAGGAACTGCGCGGCCTGATCAGGGGGATGCACCCGCCGATGCTGGCCGACCGGGGTCTGGGGGAGGCGGTCCGGGCGCTGGCACTGGACCTGCCCCTGCCGTGTGAGACCGAGATCGAGCTGTCCGAACGGCTCGCCGCCCCGCTGGAGTCGGCGTGCTACTTCGCCGTCGCCGAGGTGGTCACCAA
Source organism: Streptomyces sp. NPDC020192 (assembly GCF_044388685.1). NCBI lineage: Bacteria > Bacillati > Actinomycetota > Actinomycetes > Kitasatosporales > Streptomycetaceae > Streptomyces > Streptomyces sp. NPDC020192. The sequence continues at coordinate 55,746 of NZ_JBIRXG010000037.1, forward strand.
CGCCGTCCGGCACGCCTCGGCACACGGCCTGCAGATCCGGATGGCCCGGACGGACGGGCTGCTGCGCATCGAGGTGGTCGACGACGGGGTGGGCGGCGCGGATCCGACCAGGGGTACCGGGCTGGCCGGGGTGGAGCGACGGCTGGCGGCCTTCGACGGCATCCTGGCGGTCAGCAGCCCGCCCGGGGGGCCGACGATCGTGGTCATGGAGGTGCCGTGCGCGTAGTCGTCGCGGAGGATCTCTTCCTGCTCCGGGAGGGGCTGGTCCGGCTCCTCAAGGCGCGCGGGTTCGAGATCGTGGCGGCCACCGACAGCGCGCCGGGCCTGCTCGGCGCCCTGCTGGAGTTCCGGCCGGACCTCGCGATCGTGGACATCAGGCTGCCGCCCACCCACACCGACGACGGACTCCGTGCGGCGCTGACCGCCCGGGAACGGATACCCGGGCTGCCGATCCTGCTGCTCTCGCAGTACGTCGAGCAGATCTACGCCCAGGAGTTGCTCGCCGACCAGGCCGGAGGGGTCGGCTACCTGCTCAAGGACCGGGTGTTCAGCGACGACCAGTTCGTCGACGTGATCCGTACGGTCGCCGCGGGCGGCACGGTCATGGACCCCGAAGTGGTCACCAAGCTGCTCGGCCGCCGCAGCCGCGGCGAACGCGAACCCCTCTCCAGGCTTACCGAGCGGGAACGCCAGGTGCTGGAGCTCATGGCCGAGGGACGCTCCAACAGCGCCATCGCGAACCGGCTCTTCATCAGCGAGAAGGCCGTGTCCAAGCACAGCACCAGCATCTTCACCAAGCTGGAGCTCGCCCCCTCCGACGACGACAACCGCCGCGTGCTCGCCGTGCTCGCCCACCTCATGTCCGTACCGCGTGAAGGCCGTATCCAGCCCGGGGAGGGTCCGTGACAACCACGCCGTTCATGAACCAAGAGGGAATGACGCGCCGTCGCATGCTCGGAGCCGCGCTGGCAGTCGGGGTCGCCGTGCCGATCGGCGTCGCAGGTCAGGCGTGGGCGGCTTCGACCGCTGCCCCGGGTCCGGTGCAGCTCACCCTTCCCGTGCCCACCGGACCGTACCCGGTGGGCACGGTGCCCCTGCACCTCGTCGACACTTCACGTCCCGATCCCGTGGCCGGACCCGGGCACCACCGCGAGTTGATGGCCAGCCTCTGGTACCCCGCCCGGAGCGTCGAGCGGTATCCGCCGGCCCGTTGGACGTCCCCCGCCGTGGC
>NZ_JBIRXG010000038.1:0-56151 GCF_044388685.1 Streptomyces sp. NPDC020192
GCCACGGCGGGGGACGTCCAACGGGCCGGCGGATACCGCTCGACGCTCCGGGCGGGGTACCAGAGGCTGGCCATCAACTCGCGGTGGTGCCCGGGACCGGCCACGGGATCGAGACGTGAAGTGTGGGCTTCTTGGGCAGAGCCGGGCCATGCCCCGCGTTGGACAGCCGGCCCGGCCCACCTTTTTTGTCCCTGGTTGTTGGCAATCTTGTGATGACGATCAGATGGGCTCTGACCGGGCCCTTTGAACGCAGGTGCCAGGTCCTCGAAGTCACGCCGCGGGGTCGGCCGCTTCCGGGCTGATCCTGATGTGGACGGTGCCGTTGTGGAGGGCGATCGGCCCGCGGTAGGGATCGCCCTCGTCCGTCGCGCATCCACTCCAGGCCGAGGCCGCTGGCGCGTCAGCCGTTGCGGGCGCCTTCGGGACCGGTGATGCGTTTGAGCAGGGGCAGGGTGGAGGCGATGATCCCGAGCGCGGCGCCCAGTCCGCCCGCGACCAGCACGTAGTACGTCGCGTCGGGCCAGATCAGGTCGTAGTGCATCTGCGATGTCAGGAACATCGCCGACGCGGCGAAGCCGGTGCCGATCGCGATCGCGGAGACGGCGAGCAGTGGCAGCGCGCTCTCCAGGCCGACCACGCGCTGCAGCAGCCGCAGGGGCGCGCCGGTGAGCCGCAGGATCGCGAACGGGCGCCGGCGGTCGGACAGGCCCGCGACGACGCTCACTGCCAGGCTGCAACCGGCGATCGGCAGTGTGGTCAGCAGTACCACGTTGGCCAGTTGCCGCCAACTGGCCAGTTCCTGCTGGAGGCTGGTGCCGTAGTCGCCGACTGCGCGGGCCTGGTGCTGTGGGTAGGCGGTGGTGAGTAGCGTCCGCACGCGCTCCATCGACGCCGTCGACCCGTCGGTGGCCACGTAGACCAGCTGTGCGGGCAGCCGGGCGACGGCGGCTGTGCTGGTCGGGGCGGAGGGCCACTGGTGGTCAGCCTGCGACTGCAGGCGGACGAAGGCGTCGAGGTCGACGGCCGCGACACTCGCCCCGGCCGGGCAGTGGCCGACCATCGGAGTCTGCGTCAGGTCCGAGCAGGTCACAAGCGCCGGCGCATCAGGGCGCGGATCGGCCGGGTCCTTGCCGACATCGCCGGGGTTGGCGTGCACGACGGCCAGGCCCTTGACGCCTGGAATCGCCCGCACCTGGGTGAGCAGCCCCGCCGGGACGCCCCCGGTCAGCGGTGCCTCACCGAGGGAACCGTCCTCGATCACCGTCCGGGTCTGCGGGTCGCCGTCGAGCGTGCCGCGGTAGTGGTTGATGGTGCCGATGATGCTGACCGTCGCGGTGGTCACGAACAGGGCCAGGACGAGGCCGCTGACCGCGCGGAAGCCGGCCTTCGGGTCGTCGGCGAGCCGGCGCACCGCGATCAGGGCGGCCGGGCGGCGGGTGCGTCGGGCCACCGCCCGGGCGGCGGTCATGGTCAGCCACGGCCCGGCGATCACCAGGCCGAGCATCGCCACCAGGAAGCCCGGGAGGTAGGCCGCCGCTTGACCGTTCCCGGTCGCCGGGCGGCGGCCGATGAAGTACGCCAGCTCGGCCAGGCCCGCCAGCAGCGGGATCAGCCGCCAGGCGCGCGGCGGGCGCGTGGTCACCCGGCGGGCCACGCCGAGCGGGGAGATGGTGACCCGGTGCAGTGCCAGCCGCGCGGCGATCGCCGCCGCCATCGGCACGCCGAGGCCGACGCCGAGGGCTTGGGACGCGCTGAGCGTCAGATCCGAGGGGAAGAACCGCTGCCCGGTGAACGGGATCGTGGCGACCAGGGGACGCAGTGCGACGTAGAGCCCGAAGCCGACCACCGTCCCGGCGGCCGCTGCCAGCGTGGACTCCACCGCCGAGATCACCGACACCTGCCGGGGAGTGGCGCCGACCAGCCGCATTGCCGCGTATCGCTGCTCGCGGGTTGCGGCGGACAGACGGGTCGCGGTGCCGATGAAGATCAACACCGGGAAGATCAGCGCGCCGGCCACCACGGAGAGGATGAGCGTCATGGCGTCACCGCGGACGACCTCGCCGTAGCAGGCGTTGTCACAGGTGGGCGGCAGGGCGGTGGCGATGGTGGTGACGGCTCGCGCCTGGGGCTCGCTCTTGATCTGGGCCGGGGTACGGCCGATGACGGCGATCAGCGAGTCGGAGGAGGGCAGAGCGGCGTCACCGATCGTGCCGGCGAGTCGGCCGGGGAAGCGGTCGCCCAGTTGGTCGGCCGGGGTGTCGCGGATCAGCTGGGCCAGCGCGGGGGAGACGTAGTACTCGCCGGGCGCCGGCAGGTGCGTCAGACCGGGAGGGACGGGTGAGTCAGGGCCGGTTGCGGCGACGTCGACCTCGGTGAGTGACGCGCCGTCGTAGTAGTCGCGGTGCGGCCACCACCACAGGGGGGCCACCGACGCCCGCGCGGTGCGGCTCGCGGCGCCGGTGTCGAGCCACAGTTGCCGCTGGTTCGACCCGTCGACGGCGTTCATGCCGGCGAAGGTCGACAGCAGCAGCGCGACTCCGATGGCCACCGCGGCGGCGATCATGACCAGCCGGGCGACCGCCTCCCGGCCTCCGCTGACCGCCAGGCGGAGCGCAAAGGCGATCACGAGGCGATCCGTCCGGCCGTGAGCAGACTGGCCTTGCCGTCCCGGACGATGGCCTTCTGGTCGGCGTACGCGGCAACCCGGGGCTCGTGGGTCACCAGGACGACAGAGATGCCCTGCTCGTGGGCCGCGTCCACCATCAGCTCCATCACCTGCTCGCCGGTCAGCGAGTCCAGCGCCCCGGTTGGCTCGTCGGCGAACAGCACTTTGGGCCGGGCCACCAAGCCGCGGGCCAGCGCCACCCGTTGGGCCTGACCGCCCGACAACTCCCCGGAACGCCGCCCCTCCAGGCCGTCCAGGCCCAGCCGGGCGAACCAGGGCCGGGCCTCGGCGAGCGCGGCCGCGCGGCGCACGCCGGAGAACAGCAGCGGCAGGGCGACGTTCTCCTCGGCGGTCAACTCGGGGACGAGCTGGCCGAACTGGAAGACGAACCCGAAGGTGTCGCGGCGCAGCGCGCTGCGGTCCGACTCGTTCATGGTGTCGATGCGGCGTCCGTCGAAGTGCACCTCGCCCGAGTCGGGGGTGAGGATGCCGGCCAGGCAGTGCAGCAGGGTGGACTTGCCCGAACCGCTCGGGCCCATCACGGCGAACACCTCACCGGCCTCGACAGCCAGGCTGGCACCGCGCAGGGCAGGGGTCTCACCGAAGGACAGGGTGAGATCGCGGGCCTCGATGAGGGCGGTCATGCGCGCACCTCCTCGGCGAGCGCATCCATCCGGGCCGCTGTCAGCTCGATCCAGTGCAGGTCGGCCTCCAGGTGGAACAGGCCGTGGTCGGCGAGCAGGGCGTCGACGAGCGTGCCGGTGCGGCGCAGCTGGGTCAGCTCGTGCATCCGCTGCAGGTGGGCGGCCCGTTGGGTGTCGAGGTACTGCTGGGCGTCCCGGCCGAGCATCAGAGCCAGTACGACTTTGGTGAACAGCACGGTCTGCAGATTGGGCTCGGGAGCCACCGGCTCGGTGAGCCAGGTCTCGAACTCCGTCGCCCCCGCCTCGGTGATCACGTACCGCTTGCGCTCGGGGCCGACCCCGGGCTCCGCCTCGCCGGCCACCACCTTTCCGTCCCGCGCCAACCGGCCAAGAGTCGTGTAGACCTGCCCGTACGGCAGCGGCTTGCCCCGGCAAAAGAAGGCGTCGTAGTCACGCTTGAGGTCGTAGCCGTGGCTCGGCTCCCGCTCCAACAGCCCCAACAGGGTGAGAGGAACACTCATGAGGGGACCATACACCAGAGATATACTCTGAGTGTATATCTGCAGTAGGTAGTTTCTGACCTGCAGGAACTTGCGTCCGGAGCGCGGCCTGTCCGGCGGATCTTGCTGGGGGCTCACCTGCGTGGGTGGGCCTGTCGATAAATACCTCGACATCGGTCGCGTGATCGGAGACGCTTCGCGCGATGACCAGAATCGGCGACACACCTCCCGCGTGGGATGAGCGCACCCAGCTCACCACTTTCCTCGACTACGCACGTGACACCGCCCGTGCCAAGTGCGATGGCCTCTCCGCAGAGAACGCCCGCAAGGCGCTCCTGCCGGGTTCACCGCTGATGACCATGAGCGGAGTGATCAACCATCTCCGCTGGGTCGAGTACCACTGGTTCCAGGTGGTCTTCCTCGGTGAGGAAGACCGGGGCCCCTGGACCGAGGAGGACCCCGACCGCGAGATGCGCATCGCTGTCGACTTCCCGCTCACGCAGGTGCTCGACGAATACGCCGAGCAGAGCGCCCGCTACCGCGAACTGGTCGCCGGAAACGACCTGGACAAACAGGCCGAGCGAGCCGTCCGCGATGGTCTCCATGTCGACCTGCGCTGGATCCTTCTTCACCTCACCGAGGAGACGGCCCGCCACAACGGCCACCTGGACATCCTGCGCGAGATGCTCGACGGAACGACCGGCGACTAGATCCGGCGGAGATCATGGGCGGAGCCAGAGTCGGATCGAGGCGACGGTGCCGTGGAGGGCGGCGGGACCGTGATGCGCTTCGGGTCGAGCTCGGCTGAGCCACGGCGGTTGCGAGTTTGCGTGCGTTCTCGTGGCGTAGCTGTTGTGCCTGCTTATTGATCGTCGAACGTGGTGACCGTCTGCGGCAAGGCGTCCTCGCCGGCGGGTCTGGTGCGGGTGTATCTCACCGGTGCTTGGCATCCTCGGAAGCGTTGTGCAGCGCGAACCGGGCCGGTGACGGGGGCTGTTCATCACCCGTGTGCCTGGTGTCGCCTGGGGCATGTACTTCTGCGTCGTCGGGGCCGTCCTCGGTGTCTTCGGCCGCGTGCTGGGACGGCTGGGCAGCCGTGCAGTCCACGGCTGCTGCCGGGCTGGAGGGCGGGGGCCGTCTCCACCGCAGGACCTCGTCGGCGATTTCCGTGAGGGCTGCCTCGTGTGCACCGCGGTCGGCGCTCCGGGTGAGCGTGGCGCGGATGTGACGCCACGCGGTGGTGGACTTCCCAACTGTCGCCGGGCCGGCGGGGGGAGGGCCGGCCGCGGTGTTCGTTCAGGCAGACGTGGTCGTAGGCGCGGAAGTTGAGGCGGACGCCGCGGTCGGTGACGGGATGCCAGTGCACCGGCAGAGCCTTCCTCGGCAGGACGGGGTGCCGCAGTCCTTCGTGGGGGCGGTGCGGCCAGCGCGCGGTGATTCACTCATCCAGCAGCTTCCGCACCTGGGCCACGGTGAACCGTGCTTCGTCCGCCACCGCCTCGCCGAGCTGACGGACGTGGGAGCCGGTGGCCTCGCCGGCGCGGAAGAGGAGCCAGGCCAACTGGACGCCGAGGCGAGACGGAGGTCGACCGCCGAACCGTGGGGCGGACGAGGCCTGCAGAAGCATTGCCGTACGAGGGGTGTTGACGGGCCTCGTCGACACCCTAAGATCCCTGCTGCTCGAAGTATCGATCGGTGTACGGAATTTCGAACGAGGTCGGCTGGCAGCTTCGGCAGGCTGCCCTGCTCCGGCCGGTACGCAACGCAACGGTCTGTCATAAAGGAATGAGCCGCATGCCTTCAGAAGCCGGAGTGCCCCGCAGAACCGTCCTCACCGTCCTGGGCGCCGCCTCCCTGGCCGGGACCTTCACCGCCGCCGTTCCCGCCGGGGCCGCCGAACTCACCGGCACAACCGCAAGCTCCACTGCCGCGGACCTCCCCGCCGCGGCCGCCCACTGGACCTTCGACGAAGGCTCCGGCACCTTGGCCGCCGACTCCTCCGGCAACGGTCGCACCGCGACGCTCCAGGGCGCTGCCGGCTGGGGCACCGGCAAGGTCGGCACCCACAGCTTGAGCCTCACGGCAGGCGGCAACGCCACGGCTTCCGGGCCGGCCCTCGACACCTCGAAGGCGTTCTCGGTGGGCGTCTGGGTCAACCTCGCTCAACTCGGCGGCTACCAGACCGCCGTCAGCATCGACGGCAAGGTCGTCAGCTCCTTCTACCTGGGGCTGCGCGACGACACCGGCACCTTCGCCTTCGCCCGGCTGGGCTCGGACGCCACTCAGAGTGCCTCGGTGGCGGCCGCCGCTTCAGCGCCCACCTCCAACACCTGGACCCACCTGGTCGGCGTCAGCGACCCGGCCGCCGGCGTCATCCGCCTCTACGTCAATGGCGTGCTGGAGGGGGAGACCGCCTACACGGCAGGCTGGGCCGGCACCGGCGACACCGCCATCGGCCGCGCGCTCTACGGCGGCGGGCACGTCGACCAGTGGCACGGCCTGATCGACGACGTATGGATGTTCCCGTCCGTCCTCACCTCCGAGCAGGTCGCGGCGCTGGCCGGGGTCCCTGTGGAGACCACGACGCCGTTGCTGAGCGTGGACGTCGGCAACCCCGAGCACGCCGTGTCCCCGGTCCTGCCCGGTCTGATGTTCGAGGACATCAACCACTCCGGAGAGGGCGGCATCTACGCCGAGCTGGTGCAGAACCGCTCGATGATGGCCAGCGACAGCACGCCCGTCCACTGGTCCGCCGTCGGCGGGACGACGCTCTCACTCGACACCGCCAACCCGCTCAACGACGCGCTGAATCGTTCCCTCAAGGTGGTACTGCCGAGCGGCACCGGAGCCGGGAACCGGGCCGGCGTCGCCAACGACGGCTTCTGGGGCATACCCGTGCGGCCCAGAACCACTTACACCGCCCGGCTGTTCGCCAAGGCGTCGCGACGCATCGGCGCGCTCACGGTGTCCCTCGAGTCGGCGGACGGCGCGACGGTGTACGCGTCCGCCCACGTGCCCCACATCGGCACCGCCTTCCCCGGCCGCCCGTTCGAGCTGACCCTGCGCACCGGTTCGCGCACCCCCGTGGTCGGTGACGCAAGGCTGACCGTCACCACGGCCGACCCCGCCGCCGCGGGCGAGACCCTGTGGCTCCAGCACGTGTCTCTCTTCCCGCCCACCTACAACAACCGGCCCAACGGCCTGCGCATCGACCTGATGGACAAACTGGTCGCTCTGAAGCCGAAGTTCCTGCGCTTCCCCGGCGGAAACTTCCTCGAGGGCAACACCATTGCGACACGGTTCAACTGGAAGAACACCATCGGTCCGGTCTGGGAGCGCCCCGGCCACATGGACGACGCCTGGGGCTACTGGTCCACGGACGGCCTCGGACTCCTCGAATACCTGGAATGGGTCGAGGACATGCACGCCCAGCCGGTCCTCGCCGTCTACGCCGGCTACGCGCTCAAGGGCGAACACGTGACCGGCGACGCGCTCAAGCCGTTCGTCCAGGACGCGCTCGACGAGATCGAGTACGTCACCGGTCCTGTCACCAGCACCTGGGGCGCACGACGTGCCGCCGACGGACATCCGAAGCCGTTCCCGCTGGAGTTCGTGGAGATCGGCAACGAGGACTGGTTCGACTCCTCGGGGTCGTACGACGAGCGGTTCGCGGCCTTCTACGACGCGATCAAGGCGAAGTACCCGCATCTGAAGCTGATCGCCACGACGTCCGTGACGAGCCGCACGCCGGACCTGATCGACGAGCACTACTACCTCGCGCCGTCCGCCGCCCAGGCCTCCACCCACAAGTACGACAACCGGGACCGTAATTCGACGAAGGTGTTCGTGGGGGAGTGGGCCGCGCAGGAGGGCCGTCCGACACCCGACCTCAACGCGGCGCTGGGCGACGCCGCGTGGCTGGCCGGACTGATCCGCAACTCGGACCAGGTCCTCATGGAGTGCTACGCGCCGCTCTTCTCGCACGTCAAGAACAACGTCTGGGCCACCAATCTGATCGCCTACGACAACCTCACCAGCTACGTGTCGCCCAGCTACTGGGCACAGCACATGCTGACGAGCAGGCTCGGCAACACGGTGCTGCCGGCCACCGCACGTGCGCTGCCCGGCCTCGCCACCGTGGCCACCCGCTCCGGGAATCGCCTCTACCTCGCGGTCGTCAACTGCGGGACGGAGAAGGTGAACGTGCCGGTCGAACTGAAGGGGCTGGCCAAGGGGGTCAAGAGGCAGGCCACCGCGACGGTCCTGACCGGCCCCTCGCGTGCCACCACCAACACGCTGACGGAACCTGACACGTTGGTGCCCAGGACGAGCACCGTCACGGGCGCCGCGGCGTCCTTCACGAGCACTGTGCCGCCGCTCTCGGTCACTGTGCTGGAGCTCGTCCTGACCTGATCGCTCGCTGCCCGACGCCCTTGTGGGGCGTCGGGCAGCAGATGCGCGACAGAACCATAGGTTGTGTCTGACCTGGGCTGTTGATGGTTGGTTCGAGTGGGTGTTTTCTCGGTGTGGCCTGGCGGTACCGCGACCTCGCCCGCAGCCCGCCGTGTGTCGCCGGAGCGGGTGGCCTCGCCGGCACCATCCGGCGCCGCGTCAGCGTGCGCTGCCTCTGCGCAGGACCTGGTCGACGCCGACCGCGACGATGACGAGGGTCCCGGTTGCGACGTCCTGGTAGAGGCTGTCGATACCCGCCTGGGTGAGGCCGGAGCGGAGCACGGTGACGATGAGCGTTCCGATGAGCGTCCCAGCGATGCTTCCCCGGCCGCCGAACAGGCTGGTCCCGCCGATGACGGCGGCGGTGATGCTCTCCAGATTCGCCGTCTGGTAGGCGTTGGGGATGCGGCCGAAGGACTGCCAGGCGGTGATGTAGACCGACAGGACCGTGCGCCGCACGCTGATGCCGGTAGGCGGGCGGACTCGGATGCGTTGCCGAGCAGTACCAGAAGAACGCGTACAGACCCGCGAGCAGAAACGTCCCCCAGGTGACGAGCACGCCGCCGAGGTGGACGCCGTTCCCCCAGAAGAGAAGCAGGTCGTTGGTCACCGGATAGCTGCGGGACTCGGAGTAGAGCCTGCTCACGGCGTAGATGACGGTCAGTGCACCCAGGGTCACAATGAAGGGCGGCAGGCCCAGCCGGGCCACGAGCAGGCCGTTGACGAGCGTACCGAGTACCGCGATGGCTCCGTTCGACAGGTCGATGCCCGCGGTGAGGATGATCAGGGACTGCCCCAGCGCCAGCGTGCCGGTGACGATGGACTGCTGCAGCACGAGTGAAAGGTTTTCCGGTGTCAGAAAGGTGTCTGTCGTGACCGAGAAGACCAGTACACCGATGGCCAGGGCCACGAGGGGACCGATGGTCGGCGTGCGCAGGGCGTACCGGAACGTGTACGGGAGATTCTCATGATCCGTTACTGATCCCTTCGCCGGTCGGCGTTCGAAGATCACCCCCAGCAGTGCCGGAGTCCCCAGTGGTGTTCCGGGATGCCAGCCCCGGCACCGGCTTGTCGGTGATGCCTGCTCCGGGCCTACGCGCTGTTGGCGATCCCGGCCACCGACGCCCTCGCATACCTGGTCACGGCGCCACCCCGCACCTGGCGGCCCGGCGGCCGTCACGCTGGTGGCGCTCGGGCTCGCCGGGCATCTGGCCGTCCAGCTCGTGGTGCTGGAGCGTACGGTCGACCGGGCCACCGCGGCTGGGCGCGTACGGCGCATGCACCGCACCGCCTGGGAGTGTGGGCGCCGTGCCTGGTCACCGACGGCGACAACGTGCCGATCGCGTTCTGCGCCGACTGTTCCTCCGTCGACACCAGCGGCCACAAACGAACACCACGGCTGCCGCCCTCACCCGGACGGGCGAACGGACGCCGGTCGCGGTCCTGACCGACGGCACGAGCGCGCCGCCTGCCTACGCCCGCGGCTGGACGTCCGTCCAGCGGGAAGGACTGCGGATCTACCTGACTCCCGCGGTCACGAGGGCGTCAACGCATGAGCCCCGAGGATCCGCAGGGGCTGCGGCTCGGCGCCGGGAGCGGGGTCGCTGGACGCGGCTCTCGCCTTCGCGCTCGTGGCAGCGGGCGCGCCCGGAGTCGTTGCCGCCTCGGCGGTGCTCGGCTACCGGCTGCCGACGGCGTGGCTGCCGCTGGTGCCGGGGCTGGTGACGCCGGGGGCAGCCGGGCGGGGCCCAAGGCCAGGTCAGCGTAGCGTGGCGGCGGAGTCGGCCGTCGGTGCCGTGTGAGGCCGTGGGAGGCGGGACGCGGGGTCGAGGGTGAAGCCGATGATCGCGCCGCCGCCGGCGCGGTTGTGGGCGAAGGCCGTGCCGCCGTGGGCGACGGCGACGGCGTGCACGATCGCCAGGCCCAGCCCGGAGCCGGGCAGGCTGCGGGCGCTGTCGGCGCGGTAGAAACGGTCGAAGACGCGGGGCAGGTCCGCGTCGGCGATGCCCGGTCCGCGGTCGCGCACCTCCACGCGGGTGCCCGTGATGGCGACCTCTATCGGCTCGGTTCCGTTGTGGTCGAACTTGGCCGCGTTCTCCAGAAGGTTGGTCAGCGCCCGCTGCACCGCGTCCGGACGGGCCCGTACGACGGTGTCGTCGGACTCGATGAGGATCTCCCGGCCGGTGCGGCGCCGGGCGAGGGCGGCCGCGTCCTCGGCCAGAGCACCCAGGGTGATCTCCGTGGGCTGTTCCGCGTTCCGGTCGCCGGCGGCGAGGTCGACCAGTTCGTTGACGAGGTTGACCAGCTCGCGGGTCTCGCTCTTCATGTCCGCGATCAGGTCCGCCTTGGCCTGCGGAGGCAGTTGGTCTATGCGGTCCAGGAGGGCCGCGTTGGCTTGCAGCGAGGTCAGCGGGGTGCGCAGTTCGTGCCCGGCGTCCTGCACCAGGCGCCGCTGCACCTCCTCGGAGGCGGCCAGCCTGCCGAGCATCCCGTCGAACGCCCGTCCAAGGCGGCCTACCTCGTCCGGCCCGGCGACCGGGACCGCAGTGTCCAGCCGGCCGGTCCGGGCCACGTCCTCGGCGACCCGGGTCAGCCGGACCAGCCGCCCGGCGATCCGGCGCGCCAGCCACCAGCCCGCCAGGCCGGCCACGACGATGACGATGGCACTCAGCTCGACGGTGCGCTCCTTGAGCTCCTTGAGCAGGTCCTCGGTGTCGCTGTACTGCTGCGCCACCTGCACGGCGCCCCGGCCGCCGCCCAGCGCGACGGTGGCGACGCGGTAGCGGTCCCCCTCGAGCTGGGTCTTGTAGTAGATGGTGTGGCCGGCCTTGGCGTCCGAGGCCGTTGCGCGGTCGGCGGCGCGAATCCTCAGGGCCGGGTAGCCGCGTTCCTCGACGCGGCCCGTGGGGCCGAGGACCTGGACGTCGGTGCGGATGCGGCGCGAGAGGTCGTCGCGGGGGCTGTCGCGGTCAGGGCTCACGCTGAAGTAGTCCGACGGCGACAGACGCCGCTGGACGACCTGCTGGTGGAGGTCGCTGACGACGCCGCGGAAGACATCGTCCTGGTCGACTCGCACCATCCGTGCCGCCGCGTTGTAGCTGAGGAAGCCGCCGAGGAGAGTGGTGGCGGCGGTGACGCAGGCGAAGGAAAGGGCGAACACCGTGCCCAGGCTGCGGCGGGGGTGCAGGATCGCGAGCCGGTGTCTTGTGCTGTCCATGGGTGGGGCTTCCTCTGGGGCGGTCGGCGCCGCCAGTGTGCCTGGCCGACGCCGCCGACGGCAGGCCCCGGGGGCCGTCGGAGACTGCTCTTACTGCCCTCTCACCAGCAGCTTCACCAGGACCGCCCAGGAGCGCCGCAGGGTGACGCCGTTACACCGCCACCGCGTGCGTGACCCGGATCTTCGACTGGCCGTGCGGGCGTCGTTCCCAGTCGTCCATGAAACGGGCGGTCAGGCCGTGCCGTTCGGCCAGCGCGCGGAGGGTCTCGGTGCGGTAGTAGAAGTCCTCGCGGAGGACCTGGTGCTCGGGGCCCTCCGTGCGGTCGTACGTGAAGTCGAAGAAGCCGCTGGGGGCCAGTACCCGTCCGACGTTGGCCAGGCACTCGTCGATCACCTCCAGCGGCGAGTGCGAGAAGACGCTGTGGGCGTGCACCACGGTGAACCAGCCCGAGGGCAGGAAGTCGAGCGTCAGATTCTCGACGAGAGTGAGGTGGGGGAGGCGGTCCTGCAGGCCCCGGCGGACCAGCGTGCGCTGCGCCTCGACGAGAATGTCCGGCGAGATGTCGATCCCGTAGTAGTGGCCGGGTTCGAGGTGGTCGATGAACCGCCACCCCGCGCGCAGGTTCCCGCAGCCGATCTCCAGCATTCGGTCCTGCGGCTTCAGCCCGTGTTCGAGCAGGTAGTCGAACTGCATCTGCCCGAGCGCCAGCCACTGCGCCTCCGAGCCGCTGCCGACGGCACGCTCGGGGCTGCGCGCGGTGTCGGAGGCCATGACGGCGCGGTAGTACGCGACGTGGTCGCGGTGGCGCAGGCCCAGCCAGGTGTCCCGCACGGCGCGGCGCAGATAAGGAGGGATCCGCCCGGGATGCCGTACGGCGTAGCGCAGCTTGTGCCCCAGGGACGACCGGTTCCTCGACAGCTCGGACTTCGGCATGGCTGACTCCGTGATCCACGACAGCTCCCGCCTGGCAGCGTAGCCCGGAGCACGCGGTACGGCCTCCCCACAGCCTGGTGTGTAACCGGGCGGGGCGGGGGAGTCCGCCGGAGCGGTCCCCGCCCGGTTCGTCGTACGCCGGTGCTCTGCCGTCAGTCCTCGTCGTGATCGCCGGAGTCGCTGCCGTGGTCGTTGTCGTCGTCGGTCCTGGCGGCCGTGACCTTGCCGTTCTGGCCCTCCAGGCCGACGGAGGTGACCGTGCCCGCGACGGACTTCGTGGCGGTGTCGGCGGCCTGCTCGATGCCGACCTTGGCGTTCTTGACCAGCGTGGCGTCGGTGCCGGGGGAGGCGGCGACAGTACGGCGGCGGCCGGTCAGCGTGCGCTTGAGGGACTGCTTGGGCGAGCGATCCTGAAGTCACGCTGAAGCTTCCTGAAGATCACTTCAGGAAGGGTCTGCGACGCCTGACGTATGCGCCCTCGTCACGGTCTGTGGGCTGACTCAGGAACCCCCACCACCGCCACGGCCCACGAGCCGACGCCCGCAGCTGACGCACCACCAATGAGGTCGGCCTCCAGGGCCCTTGCGCCTTCGTCACATGCTTCCGATCCGAAGCGGGAGCGGCAAGGGCCCTGCCGGCGGGTTCAGCTCAGGCCCACGGCCTGGAGCGCGGTGGTCCAGTCGGTGGCGATGGCCTTCTGTGCCGGGGCGAGCTGGATCGTTCCTGCACAGACCGCCTTGTACAGCTTGTACTCGATGGTGTCCTTGTCGGTGGAGGTGTAGCCGCCGGCGTCGTAGCGGGGCTCGGGCCACAGGTTCTGCGCGCTGGTCGGGTTGCCGCCCAGCGACAGGGGTATGAGGTGGTCTTCCTCGTAGTCGGCGGTGCTGGTGTCGCTGTAGCCGTACTGGGCGATCTGCTTCACCTTCAGGGCGTTGGTGTAGCTCGTGGAGGGGCGGATCGAGGAGCTGTAGCCCGAGACGCAGATCGTGGAGTTGATCGTGGACTGGGTGACCGCGGAGTTGAGGGCGCCGGGCTGGCAGGCGGCGTCCTGCAGCGGCAGGTAGGACTGCGAGCAGCCGGCCGCGTGGGCGGTGCCGGTGGTGGTGACGATCAGGCCGCCCGTGGCGAGGGCCAACGACGATACGGCTACGGCGAGTTGAAGCATACGGGACATGGGGACTCCCGGGGTGTGGGGAATGCACTCCGACGGGGCGTCAGGGTGTCGCTGACATGACAACACCAGGCCTGTCTATGCGGGTAGACACGGGAAGTGAACAATTCATTGCCGTCCGGTTGCTTCACCGGTCGGCGTACGGACGCGGTCAGTCCTCACTCCGCCCTGATCCTCGGCCAGGACTACGCCACCGCGCACTCGGGCACCGTCGCCTCGCCGTCCACGTCGAGCGAATTGAGCCTCAATCAGGGGGCCCGGTCCGCGAGCGACGACCCGTGCGCCACACTCACTTACGGATGACCCGCGGAAAGCACACCGTGCGACGGCGAGGAGACCGTAAACATGCGAGAAATCGCAGAACGAGCGCGCGGCGTGCTCGCCTGGGCGATCCCGCTCGCCGTGGTCGCGGCCAGCGCCGCGACGGCGACAGTGATCGTCACCGAGCGGGAATCCGGCGTGGAGGTCGGCACGCAGGTCCACGTGTCGGCGCCCGCCGCCGCGAAACCGGCCTCGCTCACGGTCCCGAAGGGGGCCGCCTCCCACGGTCGTGGCGCCGGACATCACAAGCCGAAGAGTCCCGTCGGCGGTCATCATTGAAGAGCCGGGACCCGGACACACCGTGTTGCGGTCAACCCATGCGCGAGCGGGTGGGCGCAGTCCCCGGCGAACGCTTCCTGTCCATCCCGGTGAGCACCGCCTCGGCCTGGCCTCCATGGCGAACCGATGCCACCGGCCGGCGGCGCGGCGGGAGCGGAACGGCAATGGGCAGGAGTCGATGCTGCCCTTGAGGAGGTCGCCGAGCGTCGAATTCCTACAGTGTGTAGGGTCACGGATCCGGTGAGTGGAACCGGCCCGGTCGAGTGACCCGGCGGGAGAGTGAGTGATCGTGTGGCAGACCCTGATCGGCATCGCCGCCGGCCTGCTGGCGTGCTGGCTGATCCTGCTCGCCACCCTCGCCGTCGCCCGCCCCAAGGGCAACATCCTCACCGAGGCCGTCCGCCTGCTGCCCGACCTCCTGCGCCTGATCTCCCGCCTCGCCCGCGACAAGTCCCTCCCGCGTCGCACACGCTGGCGGCTGTGGATCGTGGCCGGCTATCTCGCCCTGCCCATCAACCTGGTCCCCGACTTCATCCCGGTCCTCGGCTATGCCGACGACGCGATCGTCGTCGCCCTCGGATTGCGCACGGTCATCCGACAGGCCGGCGCGGGCGCCCTCACCCGGCACTGGCCGGGCACCGAGGACGGGCTCAACGTGATACGGCGCCTCGCCGGACTGCCCGCCACCGCGCCGCAGGAGTAGCCGCCGAGCGGGCGGCACACGCTCCACTTCGGAGGCGGCGTTGCTGTGGTGATCACTTCCTCGCTCCCGGCTCCCTCCCGCGAAGGCCCCCGCGAGCCGCGCATTGTAGTGAGCCGTAGGACCAGACGCTCCGGCACGCGAAGGTGTCCGTCACAGCGACATCCGGGTGTTCTCGGTGGGTACGGCCCGCGGCACACCGGAGTCGGACGACGGCGTCGAGCCCGCCGCCGGGGGCTGCCTCAAGGGTCACCTCACCGCCGCTGGCGTGGGTGAGTTGCCGGACCATCGGCAGGCCGAGGCCCGTGCCGTCGTGGTCGGCGTCAGCGGCCCGCCAGAACCGGTCGAAGGCTCTGTGCCGTTCGGCCTCGGTCATACCGGGCCCTTGGTCGATCACGTGCAGCTCGCCCATCGGCGGGGTGCGGCTGCCTTCCCTGGGGGCGGTGGCGGTCGCCAGTGTGATGGCGGTTCCCGGCGGGGAGACGCGCAGCGCGTTGGAGAGCAGGTTGTCGATGATCTGCTCCAGCGCTCCCGGCACCGCCCACACGCGCACGGCCGTGGCTCCGGAGAAGACGATGCCGACCTGCTGTTCATCGGCGAAGGCCGTCCAGATGGCCGCGCGATCGGCGACCACGGCGTTCAGGTCGACCGCCTCCGGCCTGATCGCCGAGTTCTCCAAGCGGGCGAGCGCGAGCAGCCCCTGCACCATACGACTGAGCCGCTCCAGCTCCCCGAGCGCTTTGTCGAGGCTGTCCTGGGCGCAGGGGGCGAGGTGCGGCTCGAAGTTCTCCAGACGCAGGCGTAGCGAGGTCAGGGGGGTCTTCAGCTGGTGCGATGCCTCGGAGGCGAAAGCCTGCTGCGCTTGGAGCAGGTGCTGGAGCCGGGTCGCGGTTGTCGTGAACGACGCGGCGAGCCGGCGTAGTTCGGGCGGCCCGTGATCGGTGGCCGGTGGGTCGGTGATCCGGCCTTCGGCGAGTTGGGCGGTGGCGCGTTCCAGGGCCTGGACGGGGCGGGTGATCGAGCGGGCGAGCGCGAAGCCGATCAGGGAGACGGCGACCAGGACGCCGAGCCCGACGGCGGTGAGGGCCAGCCAGGTGGCGTGGACCTTTGCCTTGAGCGGGCCCAGCGCATACACGGTTCGCACCACACAGGCGACGGCGGCGTCGGAGCCGCCCGGCACGGTGGCGAAGAGGACTTCGCCACCTGTGGACGGGTCGCTGCGGGTGCCGACGGCGGGCTGGTCGCGCAGTGCGGTGGAGATGTCCGGCTCGGCGGACAGGTCCCTGCCGAGCGGGGCGCGGGCAGTGGTGTCGGTCAGGGCAGCGCCGTTGCGGTCGGCGACGAGCACACGGCTGCCGGTGCGCTGCCCGTAGGCGCGGGCCAGTTCGGGCAGGTCGGCCGTCAGCCCGTGCTCCATCTTGTCCTCGCAGACCTCGGCGAGCGTCATCGCTCCCTGCTGCGCCGTATGGGAGAAGCGGGACAGCTCGCTGTGGGAGTAGAGGATGCCGAACGGCACTTCGAGGGAGAGCAGGACGAGCAGTATGAGGCTCAGATGGCTGAGCAGGATGCGACGCGTCACCGCGGCCCTCCACCGCGCGCCGACTCTGCGGTGGACGTGGCGTCGACGGTTGCCGGGGCGGCCAGGCGGAAGCCGATTCCGCGGATGTTCTCGATCCAGGATGAGTCACCGAGCTTGCGGCGCAGCGCGGCGATGTGGACGTCCAGGGTCTTGGTGGGGCCGAAGAAGTGCGGTTCCCATGCCGTGTCGAGAATCTGCCGGCGGGAGCAGACGGCTCCGGGGTCTTCGGCGAGGCAGGCGAGCAGGTCGAACTCCTTGGGCGCGAGGGCGACGGGCGCCTGGTGCAGGTGTACCTGCCGGGTGCGATGGTCGATGGTCAGCGGGCCGATCCGCTGGATGCGGGACGTCCCGGGGTGTTGTGCCGGGTCGTCCGGGGGCTGCGGTTGCGCACGGCGGGTGTCCGGAGCGGGGGGCCGGGTGCGGCGGGTGACGGCACGGATCCGGGCGACGAGCTCCCGCACACCGAACGGCTTGGAGACGTAGTCGTCCGCGCCCAGCTCAAGGCCGAGTACCCGGTCGACCTCGTCGTCCCTGGCAGTGATCATGATGATCGGCACGGACGAGCGGGAGCGGAGGGCACGGCAGACGTCGATGCCGTCCATGTCGGGCAGCCCCAGGTCCAGCAGCACCATCTCCGCCTCCGGCGCGGCGAGGCCGTCGGCCCCGTTTCTGGCGTGTTCGACGGTGAATCCGAAGCGGCGCAGCCCCTCCGCCAACGGTCCGGCCACCCGGTCGTCGTCCTCGATCAGCAAGACACGCATGCCGCAAGGCTCACAGACCTCGGCCGGAGGGTGTGGCGCAAACGCCGGAACCTCCCCCGAGCCGGTGATCCTCCACGGACGGCGTAACCGCGGAAGCGCGACGTGAGGGCGATCCCGGACCTTGGCTTTCACCTGGGGGAATTGAGCACTGACGTGTGCGGCCTTAACTCTCGCCTTACTCCACGCTGTCAGATATCCGGATCCCCGCTGTATGTGCTCTGGCATTCCGCTTGATCGTCCTCCCGTAGTTTCGGTTGCCCGGCCGGTGCCGCTCGAGCACCGCGCGACAAGCGCCCCCCACGAGCACCTGGGATCCCCATGCCCCTTGATGAACTACGCCGCACGCGCCCGGACCTGGTGGAGCCCTTCACGACCGCGCTCCCGGGAGCACGCGCCACCGTGCTGGGCCGGCTGTGGGGCGCCTTCGTACGAGAACCCCTGCCCGGTGTGACCGGGCATCGCCGGGAGTCCGACGCCCTGGTGGTCGAGTTGCGGCGGGGCGGCTCGCTCTCGGCACCCGAGTCCAGTGCGCGGCCGTTCGCCGAGGCGTGCGACGACTTCGCCGTATCCGGGCCAGAGGGACCGATCAGCGGGCCGGCGGAGCTGCTGGCTCAGCTCGGACTGCGTACCCTCGCCGCGGAGCGACTGGCGTCCGAGCTGGACAACAGCGTGGTCAACCTGGCCCTGGCACGGGCCGCGAACACAAGCCGGACGGTCTCGCTGAACGACTCGGTGGATGCTGAGCAGGCGGTCATCGACGGGCACCCACAGCATCCCTGCTGTCGGACGCGTACCGGCATGTCGATCGCCGACGTGCTCGCCTACGCCCCCGAGCACCACCCCGTCGTCCAGCTGGCGCTGCTCCGCGTCCCGGCCGACCGCTGGCAGGGAGCCGGCGACTGGCCTCGGCGACTGCGCGACGGCGACACGATCCTCCTCCCGCTGCACCCCTGGCAGCGGAACCACATGCTTGCGCACCACCCCGACCTGGGCGTCGCGGAGGAGACGATCCCGGCCCGGCCGCTCCTGTCGCTGCGCACCCTCGCACCGCTGGACGTCCTGCCGGGCTGCCACATCAAGACGGCTCTCGACGTGCAGGTCACCAACTACCGGCGCACCATCTCCCCGGCCGAGGTCGCCGACGGGCCCCCGCTGTCCGACCTGGTCGCGGCCGTCATCGACAAGGCCGGGTACGGCGGCAGCCTGCGCATCCTGCGGGAGCTGGGCGGCGGCGCGGTGCGCGTGGACGGACAGCCCTCCGCGAGCCTGGCGGTGATGGTCCGGGAGTCGGCCGAGTGCCACCTCGACGCCGGGGAGATCGTGGTTCCGCTCACTGCCGTCCATGCGACCGGAGCCGCCGTGGTGTCCGGTGACCCGGTGCGCTGGCTGGCGGACTTCGCCGGGCTCGTGCTGCCGCCCGCACTGACGCTGCTGTCCATGGGGGTGGCGCTGGAGGCACACGGCCAGAACACCCTGGTCGTACTGCGGGACGGGCGGCCGGTGCGGGTGCTGTACCGGGACCTGGACGGCGTACGGATCAGCCCGCGCCGCCTGGCCCGGTACGGTTTCACGCTGCCGCCACTGCTCGGCACCCGCGCGGGAGAAGACGTGGACGCGCTGCACTCCAAGCTGTTCGGCGGCCTCATCAGCGGAGTCTTCAGCGAGCTGGTCGACATCCTCAGCCGGACCCGGGAGGCCGATCCCTGGGCGTTGTGGGGCGCGGTGGCCGAGGTCGGCCGCCAGGTGTACGCCGGCCTGCCGGACCAGGAGGACGCGGCGGCCTTCTTCGGCGACACGATGCCGCTGAAGGCGACCATCGCCATGCGCCTTTCCGAGAACCCGGGCAAGGCGCAGTGGACGGCCGTACCCAACCCTCTGGCGCTGCGCCGTTGACGCCCCGCACCGACCGCTGTCCCCCTGGAGCGACCGTATGAACACCGGTACCGTCACCCAAGCCACCACGATCGGCGCGAGCACGCCGGCGACGACGGCCGACACCGTCACCGCCTACACGCTGCTCAACTGCCTGATCCGCGAGGTCTCCGCCCAAGAACATCAGGTGACGGTCGACGACGACCATCTCCTGCTACGCCTGCCCCGCCGGGGCATCCTGCTGCGTTGCCCGCTGCGCAGGGTCTCGCTGATCGGAGCGCACCGCTTCCAGGGGCCGGTGCAGCGGCTCGACCACGATGCCTGGGTGACGGTGGGTTGGAAAGAGTTGGCCGGTTACATCCAGCACGAACTGGAACTGCGCACGGGTGTCGCCAACGAGGAGTTCCTCGCCCAGGTCGCCGACAGCCGAGAGACGATCCGCACCGCGCTGGAGGAGCGGGCGGACACCACGCCGGATGCGGACCCGTACGTGGCGTCGGAGCAGTCCCTGGTCTTCGGTCACCGATTCCACCCCACTCCCAAGGCCCGCACCGGCGACCCGGCCGACTGGCTGACGTACGGCCCGGAGACCGGCGCGCGCTTCCCCCTGCGCTATATGGCCGTGCGCCGCGCTCTCCTGCGTGAGGAGGGCGAGTTGCGGGAGATGGACGCGCTGTGCCCGGCGGCCGACCCGGGATTCGCGATACTGCCGGTGCACCCCTGGCAGTACCGGTTTCTCCAGGACCACGCCCGGCTGCGTGAGGCGATGGCTTCCGGCGATGTCGTCGACACCGGGGTGAGCGGACCGGAGCTGGTGCCGACCGCCTCGGTGCGCACGCTGTACGACCCCGGCACCGACACCTTCCTGAAGTTCAGCCTGAACGTCCGCCTCACCAACTGCGTTCGCAAACACGCCAGTTACGAACTGACGGGTGCCGTCGCCCTCAACCGGCTGCTGCAGCCCGTCTTCACCGAACTGGCCGGCCGCTTCCGGGGATGCGTGCTCCTGGCCGAGCCCGGATACCGCACGCTCGACTCCGACGGCGAACTCCTGGAGGGTCTCGGCGTCATCATCCGCTCCGGCCTGCGCCACCACCTGCGTCCCGGGGTGACACCTCTGCTGGCCGCCGCCGTGGCGGATGAGTACCCGACCAGCGCAGCCCACGTATCCCATCTGCTCGCCCGCGGCGACGGGGACGTCCTGGCCTGGTGGGACGCCTATCTGGGCCTGCTGCTGCCACCGGTGCTGGCCGCCTACTTCGAACACGGCGTCGTCCTGGAACCCCACTTGCAGAACGTCGTCGTCGGCGTGAACCCCGACGGCACCCCAGCACAGATGCTCTTCCGCGACCTGGAGGGCACCAAGCTCCTGCCCGGCCCTCACCAGCGCGCCCTCGACGCCCTGCCCGAGGACGTCCGGGGCCCACTCACCTACGACCCCGAACGCGGCTGGAACCGAGTCGCGTACTGCCTCCTGGTCAACCACACGGCCGAAGTGCTCAGCGCCCTGGCCGACCTCGACCCGACGCGGGAACCCGCCCTCTGGGGCCTGGTCCGCGACCACCTCGACACCTACGCCCGCGCCGCCGCCGAACCGCCCCGCCTGCGCGCCCTGCTGTCCGGCGTACCGCTGCCCGCCAAGGCCAACCTCCTTCTGCGCTGGTCCCGCAAGGCCGACCGGCACGCCACCTACGTCCCCCTGCCCAGCCCGCTCGGCGCGGACTTCCCCCGCGAGGTGATCCGGTGAGGCCCGCCCTGCTCGACCACGTCGGCCGGCTGACCGACGACGACCTGCCCGCGTACGTCTACGACCTCCCGGTCCTGCGCGAGCACGCTCGCGCCATCCGGGCCGCACTGCCGGAACGCGTCGAGCTGCTGTACGCGGCCAAGGCCAACTCCGATCCCCGCATCCTGCGCACCCTTGCCGCGCACGTCGACGGCTTCGAGGTGGCCTCCGGCGGTGAACTGAGCCACGTGCGCAGGCTCGTTGCCGAGGCGCCGATCGCCTTCGGAGGCCCCGGCAAGACGCAGACCGAGCTGGCCCGGGCAGTGCATTGCGCAGTGGAGCGCCTGCACATCGAGAGCGAGCACGAACTGCGGCTCCTTACCACCCTGCTCGGCCACCGGAGCGCCGACGTCCTCCTGCGCGTCAACCTGCCCGTCGACCTCGGCCAGGTCGCCCTCGTGATGGGCGGCCACCCCAGCCCCTTCGGTATGGACCCCGCGCAGCTGGACCGCTGCCTGGAGCTGATCGCCTCCGACCCACGCATCCGACTGCGCGGCCTGCACCTCCACCTGGCCAGCGGACTCCAGGCCCGAGCCCAACTGGCGCTCATCGACGAGGTCCTGACCTGGGCCGAAGACTGGGCGCACGAACGTGGAGTCGACTTGGCCGAGTTGAACGTCGGAGGAGGAATGGGCGTCGACTACACCCACCCCCACAAGCTGTTCGACTGGTCCGCCCTCGGCGCGGGACTGGCCCGGATTCTGGCCCGCCACCCTCACCTCACACTGCGGATCGAACCCGGCCGTTCGGTCACGGCGTACTGCGGCTGGTACGTCACCCAGGTCCTGGACATCAAGTTCAGCCGCGGGCAGGCGTTCGCCGTACTACGCGGAGGTACGCATCACCTCCGCACCCCGGCCGCGAAACAGCACGACCAGCCCTTCGAGGTGATCCCCGACGACGCCTGGCTCCGGCCCTGGGACCGACCGGAGGCCCGCGACGAGCCGGTGACGCTGGTCGGCCAGCTGTGCACGCCCAAGGACGTTCTGGCGCACGGCGTCATGGTGAAACGGCTGCGCGTCGGTGACCGGGTCGCCTTCGCCATGGCCGGCGCCTACGCCTGGAACATCTCCCACCACGCCTTCCTCATGCACCCCCACCCGACCTTCCATCATGTCGACGACGTCGAGGTCTCCATCCCCGGCGACACGTACGCCCATCAGATGTCATGAGCACAGGCTCCGGCATGCCGGTGACGGCCACACTCGCCGTCCGGAACTTCCGTCGCTACCTGCTCGGCCAGTTGACCTCCAACGTCGGCACCTGGATGCAGCGCGCCGCCCAGGACCTGCTCGTCCTCCACATCACCGACAACAGTGGCAGTGCGGTCGGCATCGTGACCGCGCTGCAGTTCCTGCCGCAGACCTTGTTCGGCCTGGCCGGAGGGGTCCTGGCCGACCGGTACCCCAAGCGGCGGGTCCTGCTCCTGACCCAGACGGCCATGGGAGTGCAGTCACTCCTGCTCGGTCTGCTGACCGTCACCGGCACGGTGCAGCTGTGGTCCGTCTACGTGCTGGCCTTCGCCCTCGGCACCGCCACCGCCGTGGACAGCCCCGCCCGCAACGCGTACATCTCCGAACTGGTCGACCGGGAGCGTGTGGCCACCGCGGTCAGTCTGAACTCCGCGCAGTTCAACGTCGCCCGCACCCTCGGCCCCGCCCTCGCCGGCCTGACGGTCGCTGCCCTCGGCACGGGACCGGTGTTCCTCGTGAACGCGGCCTCCTACCTGGCCGTCCTCTACGGTCTGATCACCATCCGTACAGACGCGGGCGACCATGGCCGCCCCCGACCCGGCCGTACCCGACTGCAGGACGCCTTCCACCACATCGCCGCCACCCCGGAACTACTCCTGCCGATCACCCTCATCGCCTTCGTCGGCACCTTCGGCCTCAACTTCCAGGTCACCATCTCGCTCGTCGCCATCACGACATTCCACACGGGCTCCGCCGCCTTCGGTTACCTCTCCGCCGCATACGCCTTGGGCAGCCTCATCGGCGCGGTGTACGGGGCGACGTGCGACAAGCCCCCCAGCGCCCGCCGCCTGATCACCACCACGATCGTCTTCGGGGCACTGGAAGCCGTGTCGGGCCTGATGCCGGGCTACGGCTTTTTCGCGGCCCTGCTGATCCCCACCGGTTTCGCCGCGGTGATCGTGACCACCACCGCCAACGCGCTGACACAACTCCATGCCGACCCAGAGCTGCGGGGCCGCGTCATGTCCGTCTACTTCCTCGTCCTCCTCGGCGGCACCCCCGTCGGCGCCCCGCTGGTCGGCCTCGTCTCGGACACCCTCGGCGCCCGCTCCACCCTGGTCCTGGGCGGCCTCATCTCGGCGTCCTCCGCGCTCGCGCTCTCCGCCCTGATCACGAGCCGAGTCCAACGACGTGCCCGCATCACAGGAGCGGCCGCCGTGACCAGCGCACCCCTCGCCTCAGCCCAGTCGACAGGGGACCGGCGGCCCGACCTCTGACGCGTTCGCGGCGGCTCGAGCCAGTTCAGCGTGCACCTGCTCGCCCAGCGGTGCGCCGAAGCAGTCCCGAGCCTCGATCTTCGCCACCCACGAGCGAAACCGCTCCAGGTCGGCCTCCGACTCAACCACCTCGGCGAAGACGGCCCGCATCCGGCCCCCATCCGTGCGCACGCGCTCCCGCAGCTCGTCCAGGGCGGAGGCCACGGCAGGCCGGTCGGGCAGCAGACACACGGACTGCTGCAGATACAGTGCTCCCGGCCCCTTCAGTTTCCGCCACACCTGCATCCGCAAGGACGGTGCCGCCGCAGCCGTCGTCACAGAGACCAGCAGCCACCGCGTATCCACTTCGTTCACCAGAGGGCGACCGTAACCCTTGGCTCGGCCGACACCTCATCTCTCCGCTGCGCGGGCCCTCGTCATGGACGTCAAGGGCGGCTGATCCCGTCGTGGCGGTCGAGCAGTGTACGTGGCGAGTCCAGGGCTATCGCACTGGCCAGACTGGGAGCACCGTCGAGGCCCGGGGCGGGTCTATCCGGCCCCCATGCGCCCCTTGGCGGGGCCGTCGGCGAGGATCGTCGTGTCGGTGCCGAGCCCGGGCGCGCTGCGGACTTTGCTCGCGCCCCGGGACCCCAGGCCCAGCGACCTCGACACGGACCTGATACGAGCTGTCTTCGCGCCGTACATGCCGCCGCCCGCTGCGCGGGCCCTGCTACTGGCGCGCAGCAACGGAATGGTGGCAACGGCTGTGCGGCTGGCTGTCGGACAGATGGGCAGCCCTGGTCCCGGCAAGGAGCATGCGCTGCCTCCGCTGTACACCGACGCAGCCCACCGACAGTTGGAGTTCGCCGCACGCATGCTCGCACACGAGCAGCGAATACTGGGCGGGCACCGCTTGCGCGGGCCAGCTCCCCGACCCCGACCAGCGGCTGCTGGACGCGGTCATGGCTGCCGCCCCCTGTGCGGCGCAGCGATCCGCGCGGAAACCTTCACACTGCTCGCGGGCTTCCGGGTCTCGAGGGCGAACACGCCCGGGTGCTGGGCTGCTACGCGGACTGGGCCCATGGGCTGCATCCAGATGATGGCTGGCTGAACACACTGGAATCTGACCTGCTCGGCGTCGTCCAGCGAACAGAGGCTCCAGCTACTGACGGTACTCGGACACGCGGACCGCCAGGGCCGGCCGGAGGCGCTACGCGCCGTGGTGGGTGCCGGGGGCGATGCACTGTTCCTGACCGCGGTGGCGCTGACGCCGTATCTTCCCGAACCGCGCGTGATCGCCGATGCCCTGGCGGAGGCAGTCGACCAGGTGGAAAGCGCGCCGTTGCTGCCCGACGCCGCAGTCGTTCAGCGGCGGCCGGCTGGAGGGGGTGCGCTTCACCGACATTGAACACCTGGAGTTCGACCTTTAGGGGGGTCCCTGAACAGCCTGCGAGCCCGCACCAGTTGGTCACGCACGCGATGTTCGCGCATCGCCAGACGCCGTGCCCAGCCCGGCTGAGACCGGATCCACGCCATGCCGGACCACCGCTCCCGAGCCGGAACGTGCGGGGCCTGGTCAGGCGGAGGTCAGTGGGCAGGTGAGGGGGAGGACTCGTTCGGTCAGCCGGCCGGTGAGGTGGGTGTCGGTGACGACGGTCTCGGTGAGCCACTCTGCCGCGGTCAACTTGTCGGCCAGCTGGTGCAGTTCCGCCGGGGCGATGGCGCACCAGGTGGCGAGGGGTTCGATGCCGAGGCCTTGGCCGGCGGGGCCGAGTTGTCCGTCAGGCGTGGTCTGGGTGGCCAGGGCCAGGGCGAGCAGCCGGGCGGCGGCGGTGGTCTTGGTCTTACGGAGCTTTTTGTCTCCGACGACGTTCTGTGCCCATCCGCTGAGTTTGGGGCGCAGCTTTTTGCCGAAGGTGAACGGGCCGGGAACGTCGGCGGTGGTCGTCAGGGACGGGACAGTGATCCGGCTGGGGTTCTGCGGCCGGGAGGCGAGCAGGTCACCGGCGGCGCCGGGGATGCCGAGCCAGCCGCAGTCGACGAGCTGGGTGACCAGGTCTTCCGGATCGGGCAGGGGTAGTGAGGTCAGGTCCTGTCCGACGAGGTTCCCGACGCCGGCGTGCGCGGTGCGCAGGGTCAGCATGAGCACCAGCAGGCGTGCCTCCGGGCCGGGCAGCGGGGTGTTGCCGGATACATGCGTGAGGACGGCTCGTGCGTGGTCCCACTGCGCCGGCCCGGTGAGCAGGCGTGGCGTGGCTGTGGTGCTGTCCGTGTTCTGGCCCGTGCGCTGCTGGTGCTGGAGGAGTGCGGCGGTCGCGGCCTGTTCGGCGCGCTGGGCATCGAGGCGTAGTTGTGTGTCGCCGGTGACATCGGCCCAGGTGGTGAAGGCCCTTGCCTTGCGTGTGTGGAGGTCGGCGAGCAGCGCGAGGTCGGGTTCGGTGCGCTGCTGGTAGGCGCGGAAGAGGTCGCCGAGTTCGATCAGTTCGTCGCGCAGGACCTCGGGCCGTAGGTCGTGCGGGATCACACGTTGCGCGATCTTCGCGTACCTGGGACGGCGCCGCGCCGATGCGGGGCGGGGAGCCGGCACCTGTTGCGAGGCGGCTGGCGCGGTCGCGGTGCTGTGGGAGAACTGCGGGCCGGTCGCAGACGCGCCGGGCGCGCCGTCGGCCCCGGAGTGGGGGCCGGCCGCCGGGGCTGGCCTTGCGGCAGACAGGGCGGTGGCGACGATCTTCGCGGTGGGGTGGGCGGCCGCGCAGCGCGAACAGCACTCCATGGCCTGCCACCAGCGCCCCTCCCGGTCGGTGATGACGGCCAGGACGACCGCTCCTCCGCACCGCCAGGACGCGGCACGCTCACGCGGACCGTCGGGCCGGAGGTGCGTGTGGCAGTCCTCGGCCCGGCAGGCGCAGTACGCCTCGGCGCGGGGCCCTTGGGCGGCCCGCAGGTGTGCCCTGAGGTGTCCGACCGCAACCGCGCGGCCGGCAGCAGGGGCGGGCAGACGCTGCGCGGTGCAGGCCGGACGACTGCACGAGACGCGTACCTCCGCGCTGCCCCGGCCGACAGCATCCAGTCGCACTGTCCACCTGCGCCCGAGCACCCGTTCGTCCAGCCCGCCGGCCGCGGCCTCCACCGACATCCTGCCTCCATTGTCGTTCGCAGCATGCGCACCTCCCCACCACAGAGGTGGTGGTCGGGCGGCACGTCCACCGTACGCGGCATGTGTACTCAAAAACCGGTGAACTCGCCCTACTGTCCGTACAAAACGGGCTCGCTGCTTCGGAGTCTTCCTACGCCGGATTTCACGTCCACCATGCAGGCCTGGGTACGTGCCATCAGACGGAGTCGCTGCGTGCGTCTTGGGTTGGGACCTCGGTTTGGGGTATGGCTGGTCACTGCCCTGCTTGTGGCGCTGGATACTTGATCCGTCACATGATCGGTTCGCAGCTCGGCGGTTGCTGTGCCGCGCCCACCTCAGAAGGCAGGTCCCAGCGTGTTCCAGGAAACCCCGATCTTCAACCGCCTTGTCGCGGAGCGGGGTGATGTGCCGGCCCAGGTCCGTGGTGAGGCCGACCGCGTACGCCACGAGCTGGCGCAGGTCTTGCCCTCCGCTCCCTGGCCTGGTGCCCACCTGTCCCGGCAGCAGCCTCAACTGCCTGGCGGGAGCATCTCTTCGGCCGTCCTGTGAGCCGTTCCCGCGCAGGCGATCGGCTCCCGCGGTCGCCACGGAACGACTCCCGCGTTCCCGCCTTTCGGCGCGCGGACGGTCGAGGGGGTTGGTCGATGTTACGGCGTGGGTTCTTCCACGTCGGCGGAGGCAACCCAGACCGCCGAGGCGAAGTGCCGGCCGACGGCGAGGCAGACTTCCGCCGTCTCGCGCAACCGGATGGCCTGCTCCGCATCGCCCAACAGCTCGGTGAGGAAGTCCGCGGCGACTCCTGAGGGCGCGCGGCGGTCGGGCCAATGGTGGCAGCGGGCTGCTGTGTGGCGGGCGCGGGGCCGAGCGGCGTCGCTCACGCCGCGGCGTGAGGGCATCGGGTGGACCGAGGAACACCCTGTTCAGCTCAGCGCGGCGGAGACGAAGGAGCCCGGTTGCGGAGCAAGAACCACCTCATGCCTGCGAATTCCTTGGCGTCGGCGAAGTTGACCGACAGACGTCCGCAGATCCTGTGTGCGACAGGGGTTGCGCTTTTCAGTAACTGGAAGGTGGACACGAACGCCGATGCGCCGTCCTCTGCAAGCCGGCGACGATGAAGTTCCGGTGACACACGTTCTGCGGATCACGGATCAGCACGCCCTGCAACCTCGATGAGGGTGACCCCGACGGCGCACGCTTCCGCCGGACGGGCCACGCCGACGTGGCCTTCGTCGGCCAGGTCGGCGCATACCTCGCCTGACACATCGGATCACGCGGAGAGCCGGATGCCCGGCCAAGGGGCACGTCCGGTTCGGCGGGCGGGGACGGGAAAACCGGCACGGGAAACGGTGCACGGCGTCCCGCTCCAACGAATCATGTGGCGGGTGGGCCAAGACATTCACGGATCCGCGGCTCTGTGCGGCCGTCGTCGACCGCTTCACCTTCGGCGGGAACATCATTGAGACCGGGACCGAGTCCTACCGACTCGCCGGCACCCGGGCGGTCCGAGCACAGGAAACCGCCACGGGCGGACCCCGACCACCACCATCTTCCTCAGCCGTCGGGCTCCTGCGGCCACAGTCGTT
This sequence comes from Streptomyces sp. NPDC020192, assembly GCF_044388685.1. NCBI lineage: Bacteria > Bacillati > Actinomycetota > Actinomycetes > Kitasatosporales > Streptomycetaceae > Streptomyces > Streptomyces sp. NPDC020192. The sequence continues at coordinate 28,050 of NZ_JBIRXG010000038.1, forward strand.
CAGCCTTCGCCGCCGGCCCGCAGGTCTTCTCGAGGAGCGTGAACGACTTGAGTGCACCGCCCGGCTGCGGCTTGCCTGCCTTGTGGCCAACGATCCGGTAGCCGGCGTCCAGGTAGTAGGCGTTCAGGCGTGCGTTGTCGGCCAGGCAGTCCAGACGCACGACCGCCCGCCCCGCCGCGGCAACGCGGCGCTCCGCAGCACGCAGCAGAAACCGCCCCGTCCCTGGCCGGGCGTTGTTGCGATCCACCATCAGCCGATGCACATAGCCGGCCACCGGCGGCTGCGGTCCCCAGGCGTCCTCGTCTTCCCACCACAGCTCCCAGGCCCCGGCCACGCGGCCGTTGGCCTCGGCGAGCCAGACCTCACCACTCGCGATGGACCGGCGGAAGTGGTCCTCGTCCAGCTGGCCGGGCTGCCACTGGCCAGTAATGCCCTGGGCAAGCATCCAGCGGGCAGCGTCGTCGCGCAGACGAACCAGAGTGGCGAGGTCGGTGTCGCCGGCGAGGCGGAAGTGGAGATCATTCACGCCGCGATCCTCGCACGGCCCGCACGGGCGCTCGACATTGTGCCTCCAGCCACAGTCGCGTGATCGTTTGGTCAGGATTCGGAATGGCTTCCTGATGGCGAAGTCAAGCCGTGAGACATGAGCACTAAACCCCTTTGAGAGGGCTCGTGATCTCTCCTAGGTTGGCCTGCGTGACGATCGAGGTGCCCTACCAGCCGCTTCCGGTTGACCAGTCGGACGTCCGCTACGCACACGGCCCCGACTCGGCTGTCCAGCCCGGCGTGCCTGTCGGCGAGACAATCGAGTTCGACTGGAACGACAGCGCGATCTACCCGGGCACGTCCCGGAAGTTCTGGGTCCATGTGCCCGCCCAGTACGACCCCGCACAGCCGGCGTCGCTGATGGTGTTCCAGGATGGATGGTGGTACCTGGACCCCGAAGGCGAGGTCCGCGGCGCGATCGTCCTGGACAACCTTGTCCACCGCGGCGACATCCCGGTCGCCATCGGCGTGTTCGTCGACCCCGGTGTCTTCCCCGACGCCGAGGCCCCAAAGAACCGCAACACCGAGTACGACGCATTCGACGACCGGTACGTCAGCTTCCTCCTGAACGAGATCCTCCCTGAGGTCACGCAGCGGTACACGATCACCGAGAACCCTGACCGGTGGGGCATCTGCGGTGGAAGCAGCGGAGGCAACTGCGCCTTTACCGCAGCATGGCTGCGCCCCGGCAAGTTCCGCCGCGTCATCGGGTGCCTGTCCAGCTTCGCACAGATGCCAGGCGGCAACCCGTACCCCGAACTGATCCCCGGCGTTCCCCGCAAGCCACTGCGCATCTTCCTGCAAGCGGGCCATCGTGACCTGCGCTGGAACCAGGCCGAAGCGAACTGGCTCGCCAACAACTTGCGGGTCGCCGCCGCGCTCGCGGAAGCCGGATACGACTTCCGCCTCGTCCTGGGCGAGGGCGGCCACAGCCCCAACCACGGTGGTGTCCTGCTCCCTGATGCCTTGCGCTGGTTGTGGCGGTCGCATGATCGCCCGGACTAGCCGGTCGGCCGGGGCGGGGCCACTTTGCAGGGGCGCCGGTCTCGGATCAGGGCCCACGGCACGTTGACTCTGCGGCGGGCCAGGGTGATCACGGCCGGGGTATGGCGTCTCCCCTCGGCCCGCTTTCAGTCGTAGAAGGTCCGGGAGTTGGGGTCGTAGCGCACGCTCGTCAGGGCGGACATATAGAAGACTCGCTGGAGACTCCGGTGACAGTGACGCGGTCGGTGCAGGTCGCCGTTGCGCTTCCCGGAATCGTGCATCGGGCCTCGATGAGCCGGTCGCTCTCGGCGACCTTCTCGCTCAGGATCTGGACCTCTCGGGCGAGTGTCTGAACGAGTTGGGCGATCGCAGCCTCACCCGGGACGACGGTGTGCTGGCACTCAGCCGCCTCCACAGCTTTCCGCGGCGGCGCCTCTGGGCTGCGGACGCCGCGGGCGCGAAGCCAGCGGGTGAGCCGCGCGGTTCCGATGCGTCGAAGGACTGCCAGCCTCTGGTAGCCGGCCAGCAGGACGAGTGGTCAGGCACTGGTCAGGACGAGCACGCGTTCCAGCGCGGGGAACATGCCGGTCAGGGCGGCGCGGAGTCGGTTGATGGACCGGGTGCGGTCTCAGACGAGATCGGCGCGGCGGTTCGTCGGGAGCCGGAGCTCGATGATGGCCTCGTCGCTGGGTCTCAGTTGCTGGAGGTCGCGGCGGATGCGAGCCTGGTCGGCGATGACGAGTGCGTCGCGGGCGTCGGTCTTGCCTTCGCCCCGGTAGCCGTCGCTGGCCCGGTTGACCACACGGCCGGGTATGTAGGGGCGCTCTCGTTGAGCACTACGCAGTGGTGGTCTTGCCGCTGTCGATGCCGGCCCAGATCTCGTTCATCGTGCTCCAGACGATCCTCCTGCAGGGTTCGTGCCACACACGACCTCGCCAGCATGGCCTTACACAGCGATCTTGCTCGCACTTTCCAATCCGGCGGCCGGAGTCGTCGTGGGGTGCCGGGCGGCCAAGCCACTCCAGCCACGGGCGGCAGCCAAGTAAGAGCCACACCCGGCGCCCCTGGGCGGTCCCACCGTACGAAGGGCTTGACCGTCCCGTCTCAGGAACGTATGGCCAACTATCCCCAACCGAGTAGTCACTCCGGCTCTGGACCAGATCGGGAAGCGGCGGTGAGCGGTCGGCTTCGAGACGCCGAAGCACGGCGGCGACGCTCCCCATGCACACCCGCTGACCAGCACGTAGATGATGGCCGCGAACAGCGTCTCATCAGGCGTGTCGGCTTTTCCGCCGCCCTGCTGCCGTGTTCGTTGCTACCGGACCAATGTCCGCCTCACCGCATGGGACACGGCGTAAGGCGTCGTTTCACTGGGTGAGTCGGGGTAGTGGATGAGCCTGGTAGCGATGACCGTGAACCGCTGTGTGCCTGCCGCGGTGCCTACGTGTCGCCTCGGCCCGCTGTCGGTCACGTACGTGTGTCTACGGCGTCACCGCTTCGGGGCGGGGTCAGTGCGTCGAAGGCCAGGGAGTGCGGCGGGGGTTGCCCAGCCGCGCAGTACGGCGTGAATCGTTGATCGGAACGCGGTCTCGGCTGCGGTGTCGTCGAGGGCGCCGGCGAGTTCGAGGGTCACGAGTCCGTGCAGGGCGACCCACAGTGAGACGGCGATGAGTGTGGTGTCGCCCGCGAGGGTGTGTTCCGCCACGGCGCGGTCGATCGCCGAGAGGAGCGGTCGTACGGGGTCGTGGTCGCCGACTCTGCCGGATGGGTCGAAGGACTGCGCGCCGCCGAACAGCACTGTGTACAGGTGGCGGTGTTCGCGTCCCCAACGGCGATACGCGGCGGTCAGCGCGTACAGGTCCTCGAGGGCGGTCTCGGAGACAGGAACCGCCGTCAGGTCCTGGAACAGGCCGGCGACCGCCCGGTCGCGGACCTCGCGGATCAGTCCGTCCTTGCCCTGAAACAGCGTGTACACCGCTGCCGTCGACGTTTCCGCGGCGGTGGCCAGCGCGCGGACCGTGACCGACTCCTGGGGGCGGGTGGCGAACATCTCGGTCGCGCATGCCACGAGCCGTTCTCTGACGGCGTCGTCGTTCGTTCTCGGCCTTCCCACGAGGAGCAGTCTACCCATACTGATAACATCGTTTTGAAACGGCGTTTTAAAAAGCTGGGGGAGATTGCCATGCCACCGTCCGTCATACGTTCGTTCCGCTTCGTCGGCCGACTGCTGGCGGCGACCGCCGGGGTGGTGGCGCTGGTCGCCGTCTTCCTGGCGCTGATCGTCGCCACCGACGGCGCGGGATCGGGGTTCGCCGCGTGGTCCGCGACTCTCGGGATCGCGGTCGTCGCGGCGCTGTGGCGGGGCCGCCGCCGGACCTGGCGTGGACGGCTGGTGCCGTTCCTGCCGGTGTTCGTCGCAGCGGCCCTGACACTGTCGGTGTGCGTTCCGACCGCTCCCACGACGCGTCGCTACCCGTCCGCCCTGCCGTTCGTGACCACCGAGCACTGGGGCCTGTCCACCGGCAGCCGGGTCGCGGTCTACCGCTACCCGCCCACCAGCAACAGCCCTCGTCACCGCGTTCCGCTCGTCTACCTCAACGGCGGCCCGGTGCGCGGCATCTCGGTGCTCGACCACCACTTCCTGCAGCGGCTCGCGGGAGAGGGCTATGACGTGTACACATACGAGCAGGCCGGCGGCGGGCGCAGCGACCTGCTGCCCATGGACCAGTACTCGATCACCCGGTCCGTCCGCGACCTCGGCGCCTTCGTCGACAGGCTCGGCAAGGGCCGCGTCGACGTGCTGGGATTTTCTGCGGGCGCGGCCGTGCTCACCCGCGCGCTGGCCGACCCGGCCATCGCCGCCCACCTGCACCGGGCGGTCATCGCCGAGCCAGGCCCGATGGACGGCCCCACCGCCCGGATCGCGGGGCAGAAGGGCAGGCCGTCGGCGCGCGGCATCGCACCGGCCATGACCGGACCGCGCTCCACACATGTTCCGCGGTACGCGGTCGCGTTCGGCCTTATGCGGCTCGGTTTGCTCAGCCCGGACAACGGGCTGGTAGGACAGGCGGAGGGTGACAACGCCTTTACGGCCGCCGATCTCGGCAGCGACACCGCGTCCGGCTACTGCGCGCAAGACGCGCACCGCATCCCAGTCGAGGACACAGCGCGGAACTTCTCCTTCAGCGCCGCCGCCAGCCTCCGCGTCCAGCAGACGGTCAAAGACTCCGCCTCCATCGCCCGGCAGTTGAGGCGCTCCCGGACGCCCGCGATGCTGATGATCGCCGAGTGCTCCTCCCAGGTCCGGCAGTGGGAGACAACCGTCCTCGCCGACGACCCCGCCATCCGGCGCACTCAGTACATGCCCGGCGTCGGCCACCACATGTGGAACGGCCTGAGTGACAACGACCAACGAGCAGCAGCCGTCATCACCGCGTTCCTCCAGGACAAGCCCGCACCGCTGCCCAACTATCCGACCCGAGCCGACATCCCGACCTTCCTCCGTGACCACAAGTAAGCGGTCACAGAAGACGCTTCGGCGGGCTGGGCCCTTGTGCTGGTAGGACGAGTCCTGCTGAACGTCTGGCGGCGGATGATCTGTGGGAGCTGTTCCGGCGGGTGGTTCACGAGACGGTGGCCGCGCGTCCGCAAGGGGCGGACGCCGGCGGGCGGGAGATCGCGAGTGCCCGGCGGCCGTCGTCTTCGTGGCCACGTCGGGGTGTTCGTGGCGCCAGTCACCCTCAGTGTTCGGGCCTGCCTGGCCGACGGTCTACCGGCGCTTCGACCGGTGGAGCCAGGCCAGGGTGTGGGCCCGTCTGCACCGCGTCATCCTCGATGAGCTCGGCCCCCGGGGAGAGCAGGAAAGGTCGCGCTTCGCCGACGACTCCCGTCAGCGTCCGTGCTTTCACCTGCGCCGATGGATCCGCGAACCGTGGCATCACACCCCGTATCGCCCGCCGTGGCATCGAGACCACACAACGCCTCGGCCGCCATCGATGGGTGGTTCGCTCGGCCGGGGGCACTCCGCGGGGTCCCGGCCTGCGAACAGGGGCGTGAGCCAGATGCTCGCGCTGGTCGTTGAAGCCGCCGACGGCGGTGATGGGGAGGGCAAGGGGGCGTATTGGTGTCACGCTTCGCGGTTGGGGTGCTGGATGCGCCTTCACGGTCGGCTGTGTAGCCGGCCATCCCGGCTCCCTTTGGAAAGGAACGTCCGTGTTCCGTGCCGCTCGCTCGCGTACGCGCCGCGCCGTTGTCGCTGTTTCGCCCCGCCTTGTGCCCGGTGCCGCGCTCGTCACCGCCGTTCTGCTGACGGCAGCCGCTCCGGCCTCCGCCGACGCGTCGATCATCCGGGGCCAGGGCCGCGACGCCTGCACCCACAACTACGTCTGCCTCTACGAGAACTGGGACTACAACGCCCCCACCAGCGCCCGCATCCTGCGGACCACCGAAGACATCTCGCGCCTGGACGACTACTTCTTCAACGACATCACCAGCTCCGTCGTCAACAACAGCCGCTACATCGTTCGGATCTACCCCGACTACGACTTCAAGGGAGTGCCCGTCACACTCCTGCCGGGCGAGTCGATCAGCTTCAACAACGGCAACGGCTTCAACGACGTGGCCTCCTCGGTGAAGTTCCTCCCCTACACCACGGGATAACCAGCGAGCGCCGTCGGCACTCCTTCCCGGGGGCGGGCAATGGGCCCGCCACTGAGCCTGAGCCGTACCGGATGCGCCCCGCTCGCGGATGCCACCACGGGGCGTCTCCTCAAGGGTCTGCGTCGGTTGTCCGATGGTGGGGGCATGGAACCACGCTGTCAGGCCGCGCTACGCCGTGTCGTCTCCCGCCGCATGCTCCTTGCGTCCGGTGCGCAGTACACCGCTCTGCGGGCGGTGGTGTCAGAGGTTCCGCCGCCGCTGACTCCAGTCGCGTCGTCAGGTGTGACGGCCGGTGACGCGGGGCTGGTGTCCTTGTTCGGGTCGGAGAACCGTGTGATCCGTACGCGGGAGCGGGTGGTCGCGGTGACGTTCAACGCGGCGTGGAACGATGCCGGTCTGGACCGGATCCTCGGTGAGCTGGCACGCCAGCACGCGCCTGCGACCTTCTTCCTGACCGGCGATTTCGCCTACCGCTACCCCCAGGCGGTGAAGAGGATCGCGGCTGCGGGACACGGACTGGGCAACCACTCCTACAACCACCCCTACTTCAAGGACCTGACCGTTCCCGGGAGGATCCGGCAGGTCCGGGCGGCTGAGCGAGCCCTGAGAGCGGCCGGGGCGGGCAGAGCCCTGACGCCGTTCTTCCGGTTTCCCTACAGCGAGACCACTCCCGCCCAGATCGGAGAGGTTAACGCGCTCGGATTCGCGGACATCGAATTCACCACCGACACCAACGGGTGGAAGGGCACCGAGGGCGGGATGACCGTGGCCCGCGCCCGCCGCAGAGCCCTGGACGCCCTGCGGCCGGGAGCCATCCTGCAGATGCACGTCGGTGCATCCGGGGGCGGCACCGACGTGATCGATGCCGAGGCCCTGCCGGGGATCCTCGATGCCGTCATCTCCCGCGGCTTCCGGATCACCGACCTGCGCACGCTGCTGGCCCGCCCGTCCCGCCCGCCAGCCGGGCGCTGACGGGCCCCGACGCCACACCGGTGGTAGACGGCTAATAGGGCTCCGTTAGGTCTGCCTAGCGGTCCTGTTTAGGGGCACGTTGCGCTCGGTCTCCAGGGCTTCGCCGCCGACCAGTTTCCCGGCCGCGGCGAGGCCGCCGATCCAGCCCTCGTACTCCTTGCGGTACGCGGCCCGGTCGGCCTGGATCCGGCGGCGCGATTCGTCCGTCTCGCCGATCACGAGTGCGTATTTCATGGGATTTCCAACTCCGGCCGCCGTACGGGCGACCACTGCTGACGGTGTGGGAGGGGGGCGGTTCGTTCAGGTGGTGCTGTCCGGCGGGGCGACGGGGGCGAGCGTGCCGATCTCCAGCGCGGTCCACAGGGCACCGTCGGGGCCGACGGTGATGCCGTGCGGTTCGGAGCGGGGGGTGGGCAGGTCGTGGACGGTGACGGAGCCGTCGGGGGTGATCGTGCCGACGCGGTTGCCTCCCCATTCGGTGAACCACGCGGTGCCCTGTCCGTCGACGGTGACGGCATGCGGTCGGGCGGCGCGGTCGGGCAACGGGAACTCGGTGATCCGTCCGTCGGGAGTGATCCGGCCGATCTGGCCGGCGGCGATCTCGGTGAACCACAGCGCACCGTCGGGTCCCGCGGCGATCCCCACCGGCGCCGCCTCCTTCGTCGGCAGGGAGTGGAGGGTGACCGCGCCGTCCATGCCGATCCGGCCGATGGCGTCGGCCTGGTTGAGGGTGAACCACATCCCTCCGTCGCCGCCGGCGGTGATCGCGGACGGGAACGCGCCCGTGACGGGGAGCGGGAATTCGGTGACGCTGCCGTCGACGGTGATGCGGCCGATGCGGTCGGCGGCGGTCTCGGTGAACCACAGCGCGCCGTCGGGTCCCGCCGCGATGCCGAACGGCCCGCAGCCGGAGCCGGGCACACCGAACTCGTCGATCACGCCGTCGGTGGTGATGCGCCCGATCCGGTCCGCCCGGTACTCGGTGAACCACAGCGCGCCGTCCGGGCCGGATGCGATGACGGTCGGCCCGCAGGCGGGGTCGAGCCGGTGGCTCGTCGGCTCCTCGCCGGGGACGAGGCGGCCGATCCGACCGCTGTGGACGAGGGTGAACCACAGGGCGCCGTCCGGTCCCGTGGTGAGGGAGTAGGGTCCGGCCGCGTGGTCGGCCACCGTGTGCTCTTCGACGGTCGCGTGGGTCACAGGGGCCTCCCCAGGCCGTGCTCGGCGGCGATGCGTGCGATGTCGGCCGGAGTTCCGGCCATGATGGTGCGGGCGTGCTCGGTGACGAGGCTGACGGGCCAGTCCCACCATGCGGCGCGCCGCAGCAGCTCGACGTCGGCGTCGTCGAAGCGTTGCCGGATCGGTCTGGCCGGGTTGCCGCCGACGATCGTGTAGGGCGGGACGTCGGCGGTGACCACGGCGCCGGCCGCGATGATGGCGCCGTCGCCAATCCGTACGCCAGGCATGACGGTCGCCCGGTACCCGAACCAGACGTCGTTGCCGACGACCGTGTCGCCGCGGCTGGGCATGGCGGTGACGATGTCCAGCGTCCGCTCGGCCCACCGGCCGCCGAACATGGTGAACGGGTACGTCGACACCCCCATCGTCGGATGCTCGGCGCCGGCCATCAGGAACGTGGTTCCCGAGGCGATCGCGCAGTACTTGCCGATGACGAGACGCTCCGGCCCGTAGGCGTAGAGGACGTTGCGGTGCTCGAAGTCCGTGGCGCCGTCCGGGTCGTCGTAATACGTGTACTCGCCCACGGCGATGTTCGGTGAGGTGACCAGCGGCTTGAGGAACACCACGCGTTCGTGGGCGGGCAGCGGGTGCACGGTGGTCGGGTCAGGGGACAAGGCCGGGGTCCTTTGCGTGGTTGAGGGATGTCGCACACGGTCCTGGCGGGGCGTCGCCGGGCCAGGGCCGGATCAACCTGGCCCGGTGGGGCTTCAGGTGTTCTCGGGGCTGGGTGGGGTGACCCACTCGGTGAACTGGATGATCACGCCGCTGGGGTCGGAGACCTGGAAGTAGCGTTCGCCCCTGGGCTTCTCGGCAGCGGTATGGTGATGTCGACGCCCTCGGCGCGCAGCCGCTGCTCCCGGCCAAGGCGGTTGTCATGGTCAACGGCTGTTCACGGATGCCTCGTTCGAGGTGGTGACCGCATCTGGCTCGGTGGAACGACGCGGCGCCGCGGAGCCTTCCGCGGGCTTGGACCTCGCCAGCCACAGGCCGGTGAACACGGCGGTGGCCAAAGTGACGGTGCCGGCAGCGACGAAGGCGCTGTTGAGGCCGGCCTCGAAGGAGGCGCCGCCGGATTGCCGGGTGCGGACGATGGCTCCGAGTACCGCCACGCCGAGCACCGCGCCGATCTGCCGGGTGGTGCTGCTGATGCCTGAGGCGAGGCCGCCTTCCTGCGGGCTGACCGCTTGAATGGCGGCTCCCGTCAATGGGGACATGGCCAGGGCGAAGCCGGTGCCGGCGAGTCCCAGCCGCCACCACACGTTCCCGTAGCCGGTGTCGGCGTGCACCGTGCCGAGCGCCAGCAGTCCCAGGCCGGCCAGGGCCAGGCCGGTGGTGACCACGATTCGGAAGCCGTACCGGGCGGCGAGCCGGCCCGCGTACGGGCTGACGATCACCATGGCGAGGGATACCGGCAGGGTCTGCAGGCCGGCGCACAGGATCGAGCTGCCCTGGACGTACACGAAGAACTGGGAGAAGAAGAACGACGAGCCCATGAGCGCGAACCCCACCACGACCATGGCGGTGTTGGACACGGTGAACAGGCGCCGCCGAAACAGCCGCAGCGGCAGCATCGGTGCGGAGCGACGCGCTTCGGCGGCGACGAAGGCGGCGAGGAGGATCGCTGCGGCGGTGAAGCTGCCCAGGATCACCGGCGACGTCCAGCCGCGGGCACCACCCTCGATCAGCCCGTAGGTCAGCGCCCCCACCCCCAGAACGGACAGCACCGTCCCCGGGATGTCGATCGCGGGGGCGCTCGGATTGCGGGTCTCTTCAAGGCTGCGCAGACCGACCAGCAGAAGGACCACGCCGATGGGCAGATTGACCAGGAAGATGGCGGGCCAGCCGAAGACATCTGTCAGCACGCCGCCGGCCACGGGGCCTGCGGCCAGACCGATTCCGCTGAATCCGGCCCACAGCCCGATCGCCTTGATTCGTTCTTGCGGCACGGGATAGGCGGCGGCGAGCAGGGCGAGCGAGGCAGGGCTCAGCGCCGCGGCCCCGATGCCCTGCAGTACCCGGCCGGCGACCAGCCAGCCGAGCGAGGGCGCGAGGCTACACAGCACCGACGCGGCGGTGAACACCGCCACGCCGGTCAGATACACCCGCTTGCGGCCGAACCGGTCGGCGAAGATGCCGCCGGACAGCAGCAGCATGGCGACCAGTAGTACGTACGCGTCGACGATCCATTGCAGACCGGTCAACTGGGTGTGCAGCCGCTGCTGCATATCGGGCAGCGCCGCTCCAACGATCGTGTTGTCGAGCAGGACCATGAATTGGCCTAGGCAGGTCACCGTGAGCAGCACGGCCCGGTTTGATCGACTGCCTACGACCGCATGCGATGCAGCCATGGGGATTCCTCTCAATCGTTCGTTGCGCCCGGCCACGGTCGACGCGGGCGGCGATACACCTGAGCGCTCTAAAGCAGTCGGTGACTGCGTTAGGAGACTATAGGGAGGGTTGCCTCGCAAACGCAAGTCGCGACTGCGTTAAGGTGGGGGCATGAACGAACAACAGCGAGCCCGGCGGCCCGGCGGGCGCAGCGCACGCGTCGGCGCGCAGGTGCACCAGGCCGTCACCGACCTGATCAGTGAGCGTGGCTACGGCAACTTCACCGTCGGCGAGGTCGCAGCCCGCGCAGGCGTAGCCGACAGCAGCATCTACCGCCGGTGGGGCAGCCTGGAAACCCTGCTCGCCGACGTGGCGCTCACCCGCCTCAATGCGCAGTCACCGATGCCCGACACCGGGAGCCTGGTCGGCGACCTGCGCACGTACGCGGCCAACGTGGCCCGCGAGATCACCGGACCCGACGGTCTGGCGGTGGTGCGCCTGGCTGTCGCCCTGTCGAGCAACGGTCAGCAGGGCCTGCAGGCTGGTGACGATCTCCGCGCCGAACGCATGCGGCAACTGCAGTCCATGCTCGATCGCGCCCGCGACCGTGGCGAGGACGCACCCGACGCGTTCGACGTGCTGGACCACATCCTGGCCCCGATGTATATCCGCGTCTTGTTCGGCATGGGCCCGCTCACCCCGGACTACATCGACGGGCTGGTCGACCGATTGCTGTGACCTCAACCCGGTTCCCGCGATCAGCCCCCGGACGTGGTGCCAGGGCTGCGTGAGGTGCTCGCCGACACGCGCCCGGCCAGCTCAGGCATCCGGCCGTTGGCTGGCTCTCGCGCCCGGCTGAAGCCGTCGGTCGGCGGGCCGTCGCCGCGGATCGAGGTGAAGTCGACGTCCAGGTGAGGGTCGTAGGCGTCGGGTTCGTCGGCGAGCTCGCGGGTGGAGTATTCGCCGAAGCGGCGGATGCGCTCGGTCAGTGGTTCAGGGCCCCTCCCTCGCCGGCGCCGCCCTCGCCCTGGCTGCCCTGCTGCTCGGCCTGCTCGCTGCCTCGCAGCGCGAGACGGACTCGGCCCACAACTGGCCGTGCCCACACCGTAGGGGCGCCGGGTACTACCTCGTCGCCGGCGGGCAGGTGGCCGCGAAGCCATACAGGCTCCTCGTCGAAGCGCTGCGCCGCTCCAGCAGGGTGGCCATCGCGAAATACGCGTGGAGCGGCCGCGAGAGGTTGGGCGTGCGCCGGGTTCGTGGCGACGCCCGCCCGAGCCGGAGCAGTCGGCCCAGGTCCTCGATCTCATGGCCGCCCTGAACGCCTCCGTTCAGCAGGCCAGGGCGTCGGGGGGTGAGGAGGCCGGTCCGGCCGAAGTGCACGAGCTGCCGAAGCCGAAGAAGAAGGCGGCCGCGAAGAAGCAGCCTGCCAAGAAGACCGCGGCGAAGAAGACGGCCGCCAAGAAGACGACGGGCCGCCGCCCGCGCAGCGCCCGACCGCGCTGACGCTGGTCGGCGACGCCGAGGGCCGTGTCCGGCCGGCAGTGAGGCATGCCGGTAGCTGGCGCCGGAGCGCGTCGAGTGCCTGCTGCCGGCATGCCGGACCGCATCGTCTGCTCGGGCCCGGCCGGAGGTAGACCAGTCGGGTCCAGACATCCGGCCCGGTGCCGCCCTCGCCAAGAGTGGTTTGCATTTCGTTTTGGCGTGCGCTGCTACTGGTCAGTGCTGGCGAGCTCGCAGGCGGCGCAGCATACGGGGGTCCTCGAAGCCGACCGCGCGGGCGGCGGCATCGACCGTGGCGCCGTGGCTGATGAGGTGCTCGGCGCGTTCGAGACGGAGGGTTTGCTGATAGCGCAGTGGGGTGAGGCCACCGGTGGCGCGGGTGAAGAGTCGGGTGAGAGTGCGTTCGCTCACGCCCACGGTCGCGGCCAGGGCGGACAGGGGCAACGGTTGGTCGAAGCGGGCGTCGAGCAGGTCCTGGGCGTGGTGCACGGTGTCGTCGAGGTGGGATCGGTACCTGAGCATTGCGCTGGCCTGCGGTTCATGGCCGTTGCGCCGCGCGTAGACGACCATGTCCCGGGCCACCTGCGCGGCGACGGCGGGGCCGTGCCGGGTGGCGATCAGGTGCAGGGCCAGGTCGATGCCGCTGGCGATGCCGGCCGAGGTGACCACCCGGTCGTCGGCGGTATGCAGAACATCGCGAATGACCATCGCCCTGGGGTAGCGGCGTGCGAGCTCGTCCTGCACATCGTGGTGGGTGGTGCAGCGGCGGCCGTCGAGCAGGCCGGCTCGGCCGAGCGCCTCGGCTCCAGCGCAGACGCTGGCAACGGTGCCACCCCTGGCGTGGTGGTCCCGGAGAGACTGCAGGGAGGCCGCGCCGATGGCAGGACTGGCTGCCAGGGTGAGCGCCCGCCAGCCGGGCACCACGATCAGGTCCTCGGGGCCGAGGTCGGGCCAGTCGAGCTGGGCCACCAGTGGCAGGCCCTGAGCGGTGGGGACCAGCGGCTGCTCGGCGACGTAGCTGAGTGTGTAGGGGTGCCCGAAGTCGGAGGCCGTGGAAAAGACCTGCGCGGGGCCTGCCAGGTCCAGCAGGTGGAGTCCGGGCACCAGGAGAAAGGCGATGTGGCTCACGATCCGGTCATCATGCCCGAGGCTCGGCCGAGGCCTCCAGTTGCCCGACAGTGGTGATGGTGGCAAAGCGTCCGGCAAGGGCGTACTCGGTGCGCCTGATGATCTCCTCGGCGCTCAGGGTGCGGGGGTCCGACAGCAGTTCGGCGACGGTCTGGTCGGCGGGAGCGTCGCGGTGCGGGATGGGGTTGGTCGCGGTGGCGTCGATGACGAAGGTGACCAGGTAGCCGAGGTCGCTCGCGACGCGGGTGGTGGTCTCTACGCACTGCTCGGTGCGGATGCCGCAGACAGTGAGCTCCTGGATACCGCGCTCTGTGAGGAGTTGCTGCAGGTTGGTCGTGGTGAAAGCGTTGTGCGAGGTCTTGTGGATCAGCGGTTCCGTGTCCCGGCGCTGCAACTCCTTCATCAGCCGGACATGGCCGAGCGCGGGGTCGAAGACATCGCCGCTGCCGGGCTCGGAGTGCAGCACCCACACCACCAGGTCCCCGGCCTGGCGGGCGAGCCGGACCAGTCGGTCCACCTGGTGGGCGATCTTCGGGTTGGAGATGGTCTCCCATAGCGGGCGGGCGCGGAAGGATTCCTGGACGTCGATGACGATCAGTGCTCGGGTCATGCTCCCAAGCCTGACCGGCGAGGCCGCAGTGGCGACAGGCCTCATCGGGTCCGGGTACGGACCGATCCGGTCACAGCTGGAGCGGTGACCACTTGCTGCGTACTCGCCACCACACCCCCTCTGTCATCACTGTCAGTGGTATCTCATTGCTGTGCCGGATAACGCGCCGTCCAGGAAGGGGACACGGTGCGCATCGTTCATGTCACGGGCGTCAGCGGCGCCCTGTCCCAGGGCGAATAACACCTCGTCCCACTCGCCGAGGCCTGGGATTCAGGTGCCTACGCCTGGACGAAGGCCGAGCGCGTCGCGTACGCCAAGGACCTCACCGACCCCCGAGCACCTGCTGGCCGGCCACCGCCTTCATCCACCGCGCATGCGCCTGTCCCGCGACGGCGAGACGCTGCTGGCCGGTGTATACACCGCTCCGTGACCATGCGCCGGCACATCGTGTGGCACGGCCTGCACCCCGCCGAACTGCACACCCGCCTGTCTGAGGGTGTTTCGCTCGCCCTGGACAGCGTCGACGAGCTACCCGCTGATCGCGCGCCTCGCCGAAGCGATCGAGCGGGATTTCCGCACCCCCGTGCAGGCGAACCCGTACGCCTCCTGGAGCGCCACCGAGGGCTTCTGCGTCCACTGGGACGATCACCACGACACCATCGTGGTCCAGTCGGACGGCGCCAACCGGTGGCGGATCTACGGCACCACCGCCCGACCCCGCTGTACCGCGACATCGAGGACCCCGCCGAGGCACCCACCGAGCCCGTGGACGACCTGGTCCCGCACCCCGGGGCCGTGCTGTACGTGCCGTGCGGCGTCTGACACGCGGTCTCCGTCGACCAGGGCGTCCGCTCCCTCGAGGACTGGCGCCGCGACCTGTCGCTGCTCGCCCCCGTCCGATGTCCAGGCCGACGCCCTGGACGCCATGCGCAAGCGCCTCGCCGAACTGCTCGACGACCCCGCGCTGATCGCCCGCTACCGGGACGCGATGGACGGCCAGGCCGTCGGCCGCATGACACCGAGCCTGCCGCACGTCGACGGCATCCCAACCGATTCGCACCTGCGGGTACGGCTGACCACCGCCCGCGCGGTCCGGGAGACAGGCGAGGACGCGGTGATACTGCCCGCCGCCGGCAACACGTACGAGTTCGCGCCCGAGGTGGAGGCGGTGCTGCGCCCGCTGGTCGACGGCCGCACCGCCGATCTGGCCGCGCTCGCCGATGCGGCCGGCCTGGACGCCCCGTCCGTCGTCGCTCTGGTGCAGGAGCTCGTTGCCGGGCAGGCCGCCGTGGTGGGGAGCCTGTTGTGACAGCCGCGCTCGCGTTAGGCACCTACAGGTGCCGGGCGATGTCGGAAGCGGCCGTGCGCGCGGCTGCCTCCGGCGCGCAGTGGATCGACGCCGCCCCAAACTACGCCACTGGGGGAGGCGCAGACCCTGCTCGCCCCCACCCTCGCCGCACACCCGGCCCTGCGGATCTCCACGAATGCTGGCTACCGCACCTTGACCACGGGTACCGACGCCGTGAACGCCGGTTTTCTCACCGCGGGCCAGGCCCCGGCCGGGCACAGCCTCACCCCGGATCACGTGCGCTGGCAGATCGACCGCAACCGACACAGCTCGGGCGTGACCGGCTGGATCTGGTCCTGTGGCACAACCCCGAGCGCGCCCACCCCGGTGGCCGCGCAGCTCTCCACCGCGCGATCCGGGACGCCTTCGCCATCCTTGAGGAAGCCGTGGCGGCCGGGCACGCGGCCGGATACGGGATCGCCACGTGGGCGGGCCTGGAGGAGGAGGCGTTCACGGTAGGGGAGTTGCTCACCCTCGCAGCCAAAGCCGCGGGCGGCCGGCACCACCTGGCCGCGATCCAGCTGCCGGTCAGCCTGCTGATGATGACGCCGATCGCGCAGGCCTTTCACGGCCGTGGCCCGCTCCCTGTGGCCGACGGTGCGGGGCTGCGGGTGATGGCATCCGCGCCGCTGCACGGCGGCCAACTACCCAGCATGGTCGGCCAGGAGCTCGCCGACCTCATCCGGCCGGGCCTGACCCCCGCACGGGCCTGCACCCTGAGCGTGGCGTCATGCCCAGGGGTGACGGACGTCCTCATCGCCGACTCCAGTACGTCGCACTGGAAGGAAGCGGCCGACGCCGTCGCCGAACCCACCCTGACCGCCGCCCAGTTGCGGGAGATCACCGGTGTACTCGCCTCCCCCCTGACCCGGACACCGAACAGCGCATGCCAGCCCACCACGCCCGCACCGCCACCGGCCGACCGGCGTGGACGTTCCCAGGTCCTCATGAGTCTTGACCTTGCCCAAAGGTGAAGGCCGACAGTGTCTACGGAGACCAAACCGTCGAGCTGGGCGTGATAGGCCTGGACCGAACCCGGATGAGAGGAACCTGCATGGATGACGACGCTCTCCTGGCGGAGCAGAGGGCTTACTACCGGGCCGGCGCTGCCGAATACGACCGGCAATACGCAGAGTACGAAGCCCTGCAGGAGTTGCTGGCTGTCGTCGATGACCTTCCGATTGCCGGGGATGTGCTGGAGTTGGCCTGCGGAACGGGCCAGTGGACCCTGAGGCTTGCCGAACGGGCACGTTCGGTGACGGCCGTCGACTCGGCAGCCGAAGTGTTGGCCCTCGCTCGGGCACGCACCGCATCCCTCTCCGTCCGGTTCCTCGAGGCCGACCTGTTCGAGTGGCGGCCGCCACGACGCTACGACACCGTGTTCTTCGCCTTCTGGCTCTCTCATGTTCCGCCGACGAGGTTGCCCGACTTCTGGAACACCATCGCCGCCGCACTCGCGCCGGGAGGCAAAGCGATCTTCATCGACGACGGCCCCGCCGCAGCCGCATACGAGCAAGTCCTCGCGAACCAGCCGGCCCCGGCGGCGCTGCGCCGACTCGATGACGGCAGCCAGTACCGCATCGTGAAGGTATTCCACGACGCCCAGACCCTCACGGACGACCTCACCGCGCTGGGGTGGTCGGTCCGTATCCGGACCAAGGCCGGGAACTTCATCGGCATTGCAGAACCGCCGACCACCGCTGGCTGAGGAGACGCGGTGTACCCAGGATGCTCGGACACGTGCGAGCGACGCCCGCTTCAAACGCGTAAGCGAACCAGGTCACCTGAGTCCGCAGGCAAATCGAACCAGATCATCTGAGACAGGGACCAGATCGACAGGGACGGGACACTTCCTGTGTGCCCATCGCAGTCCCCGAACACTGTCCTGTGTCATCCGACCTTGAGCCTTTTGTCACCGATTCCCAATGTCGTTTGTCAAGGACTCGTCTCAGGCGGTCTGCTGCGCCGAGGTGGCCTCGGCGTCGCTCATCGCCGTGTAGACGGTCACGATGGATGCGATCGCCTCCACCTCGGCTGGGCCGATGATCCTGAGCCACGCGAACTCGGACAGTCCGCCGAATCGAGGCAGGCGTCCGATGGCGTCGTCGGGCCAGGGATGCGGCATCTTCGGGAGATGGATCAGGGAGATCTCGTCGATGAAGGAGCCGGAGAGCTCGGGCCCCTTGGCAACCGAGACCTGATGGAGGTTGGAGAGCGAGATGACGACATCGGGCTTCCAGGGTCCTCCACGAAGCGCGATCTCCATGGAGTCCTCCTGGGCGAAGGCGTCGAAGGAGATTCGGTCGATGAAATATCCGGCGCATGCAGACAGAGTGCGTGCCGCGTTCGCCACTCGGTTCTTGAAGGCGTCTTCGTGCTCAGTTGCATCGGTCACGGTGAGAGACTATGAGCCCGAGCCGGCCATGAGCTGACCGTGGTGCTGCGGTCCTCCCAGCCAAGAGCCGGATTTATGGGAGGGACGAACACACCAAGCAACGTCACGGCGAGCGACGCAAGGGTGAGGGCGTCCGCGAGGGGCAGCCACGTGCCATCGCCCAAGCCACCGATCGTGGTCTCTGGTCCCATCGAGGTCCCCTTCGGCCCGCTGCGGCAGTTCGTGTTTGTCGCTGTTTGTCGCTGGCCTCTTCGCCTGACGACGGGGGCGGACAGGGATCACTCTGCCCGCCCCCGTCGTCCGTTCGGACGCCGCTACGACCAGCGCATCTCGATCGCGGAGAGTTGCTCCACTCGCTCCGGCGACCGCGTCGTGGCCCTGCCCCGCTGGTTCCCGATCCACGCACCGAGCCGGAGCTCCCGCTCCTCCTGGTCGTCGCCGTCCCCACCGCCGCTGACGCGGATCCGTTCGACGTGCTTGCGCGCAGATGCCCCGAAGGGCACGCGTACAGCATCACCTCGACCGCGACCGCGTTCCCCCGGCTCGGTCCTCGCCGTCATCCGGCCGGAGAACGGTGTGCCGCTGATGAGGATCTCGTAGCCGGTGTCCTTGTACGGGCTGTCGGGGGCGTAGCAGTGCGAGGCCCGGTCGGCGGTGTCGCCGATCGGGATTCCGCTGTAGCCGTGTTCGTGCCAGTGGCAGCGCCAGCGGCACCAGACGCGGATGGTCTGCTGGCCGCTGTCGTGGTCTTCGATGAAGTCACGACGGGGTGCCGTCGTGTTGCGGGTCGTTTTCGCCCATCGGGTGTCCATGGGTTATGTCGGCCATGGGCATGCTGGGCGGCAGTGTGCCGCTGAATGCGGTTCGCTCCAGATGGTGCGGCAGAGCGCGAAGGCCCGGCCGACGCGTGGTCGCCACCAGGGGGCGCCCCTGCTGTCAAGGGTGGAATGGCCGGACGGCCTGGGGGAGGGGCAGCGTGAACTTCCTGTTCGTGTACGGCTGGTGCGGCGCCGAGTGCGTCATGTGGGGCAAGCCGGTCACATCGTGGTGGACCGACAGGTACTGGCTCCCCCATGAGTTCGAGTGCTGGGACTGCGGTAGGGACAACTGGACCCCGGACCCGCCCTGGACACAGGCCGACTGATACTACGGCCCCCCGGCATGAGAGCCCGGGGTTCTTTCCAGGTTGGTCAGCCGGCATCCGGCAACCGGCCCGGATACCCGGCCTCGTCCGAGCGCCGCATTGCCTCGGCCTCGTTGTGCTCGCGGACCGAGGTCAGCCACGCCCACGGTTTGATCTCGTCCAGGGGAATGCCAGGACAGGCCAGCTGGTGCGGAATCCGGCACAGCGCACCAGGCGGCGGTTCGTCCAGACCTCGGTTCCAGGCGATGCCGGCGCCGGAGTCGATGGTCCAGCGGTGTCCGCCGGGCACGAGGTGGGCGGGTATGGGCATGGGTTCGAGGAGGACGTGCCGACCGGTGTAGGTAGGCCAGCGGTCGCCCGGGAGATGGCAGTTCGGGCAGATGGGCGGAGCGGGTGGCTCGGGGCCGGTCGCGCCGTCGATGGCGGCCTGCGCCCGGTCCACCAGCTCCCACGGCTGCCGGGCTCCGGCGGGTGGCTGCCGGAAGCTGTCCGGGCCGGGCCCGGGTAACGGGATCATGCCGTTCTCGCGCTCGACGTACTCGTCGTCCCCCATGCTCTGGAGCGTGCGGGCCGCCAAGCGGGTGGGGGCAGGGCGCGAACCGGGCGCAACGACAGCACACGCCGGGGCACACCAGCGCCGGGCACGACCCGTGAGACGTCCGCGGCCGCGGGGGCCGCTACTGCCGCGGCCAGGACACGACATACGGCGTCGATGCGGTACGTGACTCCGGTCGCCCGGCCGTCCTCGGCGTCCCGGGTCGAGCAGATCCGCGTGCCCGACGAGCGTGTTGTGGAGCCGGTTGCAGCAGGCGGAAGCCGCGGCGTCGTCCTCCTTCGGCGAGGCCATTCGCGCGGGGTTCACGGTCCCACTACCTCGTGGCGTCCGGCGACGAGCGACCCACCGCGTAGTCGTTGTCGCCACAGCGCACGACGCCCCCTCTCGCGGGTACGGTTTTGACCGATGCCGAGGGTGGCTTGTCCAGAAGGTCGGGCATCCGCTGGACGGTATCGGTGTTTCGAAGAGCCCGGACCACACATGCTCCTCGGGCTCCAGCAGGCCGTCCAACTCGTGCTCCCACCGGGGTGTCCCACATGAAGACCGCCCGGGGCCCCTGTTACCGGTGGTCGCGAGTGCTGAGCCAGCAGGATCAGCGGCGGTGGTCCGCGGTCGCGGTGGCGGCCTTGAGGATGAGGTCCGCGACAGCGTCGGGGCGGGCGATCAGGGATACGTGGCAGGTGTTGATCTCCACGGTGTGTGAGTGGGCGCGCTTGGCTTCGAAGCGTTCCTGGTCCGGAGTGATGGTCATGTCCTGCCGGCCGACGAGGGCCCAGGACGGGATGTTCTTCCAGGCCGCGACCTTGGCCTTCTCCGAGAAGGCGGTGGTCGCCGCGGGCCGCTGGGTGACGGCCAGCAGGTTCGCCTGGCCGGCCGGGAGGCAGGCCGCGAAGACCGGGTGCACCTTGTCGGGCTTGAGGTACAGGTCGGTTCCGCTGGTGCCGGCGGCCTGGTAAGGCACGGACGTGGTGGCGGTGCCGAGAGCGCTGGGGAACCGGGCGGACAGCGACATGCCGCTCTCGCCCACGTCCGGCATCAGCGCCGAGATGTAAACGAGGGACTTGACCTGGCTATTTCCTGCAGCGGCCGTGCTGATCACTGCTCCGCCGTAGGAGTGGCCGGCCAGTACGACGGGCCCCTTGATGCTCTTGAGTACGGAGGCGATGTAGGCGGAGTCGCTGTGGAGCCCGCGCAGCGGATTGGCGGGGGCCATGACCCTGTAGCCACGGCGCTCGAGCCGTTCGATCACGCCGTTCCAGCTCGAGCCGTCGGCGAAGGCGCCGTGCACCAGCACGATGGTCGGCTTGGCGCCGCCCGTGCCGACGTCCGCGACAGTCGATGCAGTCGATGCCGCCGTGACCGTGCACAAGGCGGCGACCGCGCATCCCGCCGCCGCGAAGCGCAGACGCCGCGTGCGGCGTCCTATGCCAGGGACCGCAGATGCCGTCATGCCGAACTCGCTTTCCGTTGGGGCCTACGGCACACCAGCGTTCACGCATTCGCGCTCTCAAGCCCCTCATCCGGTGCAAACGGGTGAAAACCGGTGGTACACCGAGGTGAAAGCCGGGCAGGTTGCGTTGACCGATGCACGACAGCCGCAGTGAGCGCCCGCTCGCAGTGGTAGACGCTGCACGGCGGGGGAAGGGGTGCCGGTGGCTTGCGCGCCTTGAGCGGTGGGCATCGCACTGGATCCGCCTGCACGACGTCACCCCGTCCGAGTGGGGGCGGCGCGATCAGGGCAGCCGGCGCGTTGCCGAACGGTGAGTTCGAAAATTCCGTACCGATGTCAGTGGCGGCCGCCGGACTTCATCCATGATGCTCGACCGTGCCGTCTCGGCACCGATGCCCTGCTGGTCGAAGCTTGCTCTCTGCCAGGCACAGCGGCCGACAGGACCGGGTCACCGCGTTGGCCGCTACCGGCCGAGCCCCCCGGTACGTCGCCGCACACGTCCCCGGCGAGGTCGACGAACACCCGGCCAAGATGCAGCCGACTTCGAGGTGCCGGAGCGTCAGGCGCGCCGCGTACTCGATCAGCAGATCTTGCCCGCCCTACGTGTGGTCGACCTGGAGATGCCGCGAGAAAGCACAGGGGCGACCCGGACGACGCACCCACGATGGCGCTCACAGAGTTCCTGGGGCCGTGCGTCATCGTCACCCAGGACAGCGTCCTCTCTCACTTCGGGTTCGCCGTCATCGACTGGATGCCCGTCGCCCAGAGCCTGCTGCGCCTGGCCGGTCTGGAAGCCACCGCCGCGAACGGTCCTCATCCGGTATCAGCAGCACAGTGGATGTCTGGAACACTGACCCCGAATCTGCAGTCAACCTGCTCTGCGGCAGTGTCGGCGACGTCATCACTGACCTTGCCGGGCCGGTGACGTCCGAGCTGCTGTCGGACCGGCGCGGCTCGCGGGCGTGTAAGAGCGCCACGGCCGCCGGGCGCCTCGAGTTGAAGCCGCAACGCCCGACGTCGGCGCCGCGTGGGACAAGGCGGCCGAGCTGGACCACGAGGACCGGCAGCTGGTGCAGCTCACCGTAGCGGGGCGCTCGATGCCGGGTACCGGATTCGACGCCGGGTCCTGGTCCGGCGGTCCATGGCTGGCTGTGCAGTGGACCGACGGCGTACCGGAGTGGCGGGTGTTCGCGCTCACGCGGGGGATTCGAGGATGATCGGCCGTCGGTGCGGCCGTGGTGCCCGGGGTCGGGAGTCGCTCATGGCTGTTCTGCTTGATCAATATTCGTGAGAACTGATGCCAGCCGATGGCTCGTTGGATCCTGGCAGCCAGGCTTGCCGAGGGTGTTGTCAGGAGATCTCTTCCCGCTAGGGTGCCGAGGTGACTTGGACCGAGCGTGTGGTCGAGCGGGAAGGCGTGCGGCTTGTCTGCCGGGACTGGGGCGGAGACGGGCCGACGTTGGTGCTGTTGCATGGATTGGCCGGTCATGCGGGTGAGTGGGATGCACTGGCAGGACGACTGAGTTCGGCATATCGGGTGGTCGCAGTCGACCAACGCGGTCAAGGCGCCAGCGACCGCTTCCCTTCTGACGTCTCCAGGGACGCCTTCGTTGAAGACGTCGTTGCCGTGGCAGACCAGTTGGGCCTGGAGCGCGTTGTTCTTGTCGGACAGTCGCTGGGCGGACACACAGCAATCCTGGGCGCCGCGAGGCATCCTGAGCTCGTCCGTGCGTTGGTGGCCATCGAAGCAGACGTGAGCGGTCCCGACCCCGAATGGCCGGCTCACATCCGCCGGTGGTTCGACTCATGGCCGGCCCCCTTTCCCTCGCGCGATGCCGCGGTCCGGTTCTTCGGCGGCGGAGCGATCGGCATGGGCTGGGCGGATGGCCTGGAGGAACGCGGTGGGCAGTGGTGGCCCCGCTTCGACCGGGACGTGATGGTCCGGTCCGTGGCGGATGCCGCCCAGCACTCCTTCGCGCACGAGTGGGAGCGCATCACCTGCCCCACTCTGCTCATCCTCGCCCAGTCGAGCTTCATCCCGCCTGCACGGGTCGATGATCTCATGCGCCGTTGCGTCCCGACCGTGTCCGTCAGCATTCCTGGAACCCGTCATGACCTGCACCTGGAGCAACCCGACATCGTGTATGACCTGATGTCCCCATTCCTCGTCGGCCTTTCTGCGTAGGGTTGCGCTGGGACCTGTGCTGGTGGGCCGCCTTCAGCCGGCGGAAGTCTGCTGGATCTGGGCCTTGGTGTGGGCGAGGCGGTAGGACTCGGTGCCGGTCTGGACGGGAGTCGCTGCGTGCGTCTTGGGTTGGGACCTCGGTTTGGGGTATGGCTGGTCACTGCCCTGCTTGTGGCGCTGGATACTTGATCCGTCACATGATCGGTTCGCAGCTCGGCGGTTGCCGTGTCGCGCCCACCTCAGAAGGCAGGTCCCAGCGTGTTCCAGGAAACCCCGATCTTCAACCGCCTTGTCGCGGAGCGGGGTGATGTGCCGGCCCAGGTCCATGGTGAGGCCGACCGCGTACGCCACGAGCTGGCGCAGGTCTTGCCCTCCGCTCCCTGGCCTGGTGCCCACCTGTCCCGGCAGCAGCCTCAACTGCCTGGCGGAAGTATCTCTTCGGCCGTCCTGTGAGCCGTTCCCGCGCAGGCGATCGGCTCCCGCGGTCGCCACGGAACGACTCCCGCGTTCCCGCCTTTCGGCGCGCGGACGGTCGAGGGGGTTGGTCGATGTTACGGCGTGGGTTCTTCCACGTCGGCGGAGGCAACCCAGACCGCCGAGGCGAAGTACCGGCCGGCGGCGACGTGATCGCGACTGGAACCGAGTCCTACAGGCTCACCCGCAGCAAAGCCCACCGGACAAAGCAGTCGAGCTGACCAGACTCACCTCGGCAGCGGCCGCACCCGCGATACCCGAGCGTCGCCCAGGTCAGGAGACCTCAGTGATCGCCCCGCCGGCAGTTCACAACGATGGAGTCAGGCGCTGACGGAAGGGGACGTGGGCCTGCGCAGCAGCCACTGCCCGAACGTCCGACGCGGGGGCCGCACCACCACACGGCCGTGAGCCTTCTGACCGACCAGCTCCACTCGCAAAGTGACCGGCGTGTCAGGATTCGTCGGAGTCCGATGGTGCTTCACCCTGCTGTGCACCAGTTGCAGACCATCAGTATCGACCACGATGCCCGGCCTCGTGACCAGCGTCAGGGTCTTCCCCGTCATACCCACGTCGATCCGCAGGGTGTCGTGCGTGATCACGGCGTCAGTGAAGTCGAGCGTCACTTCGCAGTACGTCACCGCGAGCTCCAGCCTCCGCGGCACCACCCAGCGCCCGACACGCTGGACCGCGCCGCTGTGGACCTGTTCGATCCGGACTACGTCCTTGACCTCTGCTCCCGTCGCGCCGACGGGTGGCAGGTCAGCGGTGAGCGCGGTCAGTTCGCTCAGAGTCCGCGCCGACAGGGCAGCTTCCAGGCGCTCGTCCAACTCGTCCGCGGTCAGCAGGCCGTCCCCCGCCGCGATACGCAGCACATCCACCACCCGGTCCCGGTCCGCATGAGAGGCTCGCAGCTCAGGCGACGAGCTGGGGCCGGACCGCTTCCCGGTGGGCGAAATCTCTCCCGACATGCTTCCGTCCTGGTCCTGTCGAACGTCTCCGCGCGACGCCGGCGGCGGCGCGAGTAGAAGAGTAACGTTATATCGCGACATGAATCCCGGCTGGGTCCCATCACGGAGAGGCGATGGGCGTCGCTACGGAGCACGCCGCAGGTCGCGGGCTCAACCGGGAACCGGCGAGGCTCCGTAAACCGCCGGGGGCTCGCGGTGAGTCGACGACACTGGTGTCCAGCCCTCCTGGGGAACTGGCGGCGAGCGAACGGCGGCCGACCAGTGATGCAGTCAGCCGCCGCCGGCAAGGGCTACTCGCCGTTCGATTCACCCTCAGTGTCGGGGGCCTGGGCTGCAGCTTCCTCGGACGAGCCTTCGCCAACGGCCTTTTCGGCAACGGGCACCGTCGCGCCAGGGCCCACGTCCCCGACAAGGTCCTTGGGCGCGGCTCCTCCACCCCAATCTGGCATGCCTGATCCTTGCGGCGTACTCAGGTGCGTATCGACTGGGAAGCGCGGCCGGTGCGCCAACCGTTCGTGTGGGGAGGCGCCGTATCCCGTGGACGGAGTGACGGTGGTGAACACCCTAGCCAGGCGCGATACGACCTGGGGCGGACTACTGGACGGCCGTGGCGTCAGGCTGGCCGGCGAGGAGACCGTACTCGGTGGCCGAGGCGTCGGGCCTGACGCTGACTGCCGACGGCTTGGGAGCCGTGGCGTGGGCATGTGCGGCGGTTGCGAGGAACGCGGCTCCCCGCCAGAGCAGCGCTGGTGATGACCTTGACGACTCAGCCGGTGAAAGCTCTGGGCATGATGTGTTCAACTATCAGTTGACGTGGACGAGTTGGCAGTTGTGTCCGTCGTCGTACAGCGGCACCGGTGCCCTGCGTCCATCAGCTGGACGATCAGTCTGCTTTCACCACCGCGGAGCCGCCTCCGGGTGCTGATCGGCTTGGCCCGCAGCTCGGGGAGCATGGTCCGGCGCGATGGTTCGCTCGTGGTGAGTGAGCTGCTGGTAACCCACCAGAACCGCCAGCACAGCGAGCAGGGCGCCGGAGGTGATGGTGGTCCCCACCCCGAGGCCGCCCTGTGCCACGGGCTTTTCCACAGCGTTCTCAGCGACCGCCCCGAGAGGTCGGGTCAGGACGTAGGCAGCCCAGAACAGCACTGTGCCCGAGATCGGTGAGAAGTAGTGGGCGGCCAGGATCAGCAGCATCGCCCCGCCCAGCACCAGGGCGCTGTCGCGAAAACCAATGCCCAGGCCGTCGGAGAGGAAGTCACCGCTGGAGGTGCCCAGCGTGTTGGACACGAGAGTCGCGGTCCAGTACAGGATCTCGCCCTTGGTGGTGGCGATGCGTTCCACATCCATGGTTTGGCCGGTCGCCCGCCACCCGATCAGTACGAGCACGAGCAGGGTCGTCAGCACGGTCGCGCCGACGGCATAGCCCAGACCCGCGGTGCGGTTCATGAAGTCGGACATCGCGGTGCCCACGATGCTGGTCGTCAGGATCACCGACCAGAACACCACCGGCCGGAACCGGTCGGACCTCAACTGTACGGTCAGCGTGAGCACGAAGGCTGCCAGGAAGATGAGTGCGCTGGCGGCGTAGCCCATGTTCAGGGGTGCCATCGACACGTAATTCGAGACCGACTCACCCAGCG
This sequence comes from Streptomyces sp. NPDC020192, assembly GCF_044388685.1. NCBI lineage: Bacteria > Bacillati > Actinomycetota > Actinomycetes > Kitasatosporales > Streptomycetaceae > Streptomyces > Streptomyces sp. NPDC020192. The sequence continues at coordinate 54,176 of NZ_JBIRXG010000038.1, forward strand.
TGGTCGCGACGATCTTGATCGTCCAGAAGAGGGCGCCGACCATCGGCAACTTGCTCACAAGGACCTTGCTCACCGAAGCTCCCATCCGCAGCCGGTGTGACGCACAGCCGGGCGTACCCGGAAAGAACGAGACTTTCGGACAGGCTCGCGCAGGGTACGCACTACAGCCATGCGTTCAGGGCCGAACGGGGGCAGCCCTTCGCTCCTACAGGCGATCATTCCTGGGGAATTGCTCCCTCTGAGCCGAGGGCGTGCGGGTCGTCCCCGGCCAGGTGCAGTCCGTCGTAGGCGAGGCCGCTGCTGCCCTCGCCGTGGCCGACGGTGCGGCGGCGGATCTGACCGCTTGCTGAGGCCATTCATCAGTCCTGAGAAGCCGTATCCCAACCGAACGTGATCGTTTGATTCTTGGTGGTCAGGCATGGTTTCGCTCGGGGTGAGGGAGGCATGCGGCGTCTTGTGTCTGCTTCATGACCGAGGGGTGTCCGGTGGCATCAGTGCTGGGAATACTGGAGGAGCGGGAGACGGCTGCCCGGGTGCGGGTGGAGGGCCTGCGGGAGGAAGCCGCGCGGCTGGCTGAGGTGTTGGAGGCTGCGGAGATCGAGCTGGACCGGCGGGTGATCGCGTGGGAAGAGCTGGTCGAGGTGCTGGCCGCGTCCACGGCCGAGGCGACTGCCGTGACCGAGACTGAGGCGGAGCGGGAAACGGCGCCCACGCCGGTGCCGGGATCGACGGTGCCGCCGTGGCGGGAGGGGCTGCCGGTGACCGTGCTGGCGCCGGACTACGGGCGGATTCTGGGTGTGGTGGAGGAGCAATCCTCAGCAGGCAAGGGGCCGCTGAAGGCCAAGGGGATCGCGGTGGGGGTGGGGCTGGAGACGACGCCGGCGAAGGTCGAGGGGGTGCGCTCGAAGGCCAGGCGGCTGGCGGAGGGCAGGTGGCTCCGGCTGGACGCGTCGGGGGCCTTCAGTGCTGGTCGGCTGCCCGTGGCCGGGCCAGACGCCGACTCATCCGTGTGACCATCGACCACTGGATCACCGCCTCGCTGTTCTCCGGCCGCGCCCCGTAGTCCCGGGCCAGGCGGCGCGAGTTCATCAGCCACGCGAACGTGCGCTCTGCCACCCACCGCCTCGGCAGCACCACGAATCCCCGCATGTCGTCGGTGCGTTTGACGATGTGCAAGGTCAGGGCACGTTTCTCGCGTGCCCAGCCGACGAGGGAGCCGGTGTAGCCGCCATCGGCCCAGATGAGGGTGATGTCGCGGTGCAGGCGGTGCAGCCTCCTCAGCAGGCCTACCGCGGCGTCCCGGTCGCCGATGTTCGCGGCGGTGACCGCGACGACCAGGAGCAGGCCGAGCGTGTCGGTCACGATGTGCCGTTTGCGGCCGGGCACCTTCTCCCCGCCGTCGTGGCCGCGTGAGGAGGCCGGCACCGAAGCCGCGGCCCGCACCGACTGCGCGTCGATGACCCCTGCCCTGGGCTCGGCCCCACGGCTCTCCCGCTCACGGACCTTTCCGCGCGGCCGGTCGTGGAACTCGGCGATCAGCCCGTGTTCGCGCCAGCGGCAAAAGAAGGCATGGACCCGGCCCCAGGCGGGGAAGTCCGCGGGCATCGCCCGCCAGGAGATCCCCCCGCGACCAGGTACCGGACCGCGTCCAGCTGCTGGCGGTGGCAGTAGCCCTCGGGCCGCCCGCCCCGACCCTGGAGCCAGGCCGGCACCGGCAGCAACGGCCGCACGGCCACCCACTCCGCATCCCGCATGTCCGACGGATAGCTTCGTGCCCGGTCGGGGTGATCGGCCGCGTTGCCGTACACGTGCCCGGGACAATCGCACGTTCGGGCATGCGAGGTGAGATCAACGGAGCGCGTACAACTGCGACAACAGGGCCTCCGTAAGTTGTTGGGTGGCCCGGGAGGGTCGGATGTGGCTGAACAGGGCTTGCCTTCAGTGGTTCCCCAGGAGTGGCCGTCCGGCTCTCCTGG
>NZ_JBIRXG010000039.1:0-52954 GCF_044388685.1 Streptomyces sp. NPDC020192
GACCGCCGCGACCTGGCACAACGATCACACCGGCCAGCTCGTCCTGCGCTCACTGATCGCCTACGATCACTGACCCCTTGGAATAGATCATCTAGTCGACGTATCGCACGTGCCGGCCGAGGAAGGGCCGGGTTCCGCAGCCGGAGCGAGCCGAGAGGAGGATGCCGCAACTCCGTCCTTGGAGGCGCTGCTCCTGGACGACCTGAACCTGCCTCGCAACGGGACCACGCGCGACATCGTCGACACGGTGCAGCGCGAACAACTGCTGCTGGTGGCCCATCAACGGCCCGGCGCTCTGGTCATCCAGGGCGGACCGGGGACTGGCAAGACCGCAGTGGGCCTCTACCGCGTGATGTGGCTACTGGACAACCAGCGCTGCTCGGCCCAGGACGTCCTCGTCGTGGGCCCGCACCAGGGCTTCCTCGATTACGCCGGGCAGGTCCTGCCCGCACTCGGCGGGGAGACGTCACCACCCTCACCCTCGACCGCCTCCTGGCCGGCGACGGTTCCAGATCCGCGACGGACACCGACTCCCCCGAGGCGGCCTTCCTCAAAGGTGAGGACCGGTTGGCCGACGTGCTGGGGCGGGCCGCCGAGGAGAACTGCCGTCCCCACCGTGCCCGAGTCTCACCACTGCTGACGGTCAGTGAGGACGACGAGGCTGTCTTCCGCTTCGTGTGTAACGGCCGCACCTACGAAGCCGACGCCGATGCCCTGTTCGCCATCGCCGCGAGGCACTGCGTGAGTCCGGCCCCTTCAACGTGCGCCAGGCCAACTTCCGTCTGCGCCTGGCTGGCAAACTCCTTCGCTCCGTTCCTGGCGCCACACCGGAAGACGTCCTGTCCAGCCAGGAGGTCGCCGCCTTCATCCAACGCGTTTGTCCTCTGCTGCAGCAGCAACTCGGCACCAGTGACCGAGCGGCCGATTTCTACGACCGTCAGGTACACCCCTACCTGACTCCCGCCTTGCGGGAGTTCATAGCCCGGCAGAGCATGGTGTTCCTGTCGACCGCCGACTCCCGAGGAGCCTGCGACAGCAGCTTCCACTCCGGGCCGCCCGGATTCTGCGTCTCCCTCGACGACCGCACTCTGACCTACCCCGAATACCGGGGCAACGGTGTCCTGGCCAGTGCGGGCAACATGGCCGAGAACCCCCACCTCGGCATGCTGTTCATGGACTTCACTCATGATCACATAGGGCTGCACGTCAATGGCACAGTGCGGCTGTGCACCGACCGCGACCTCCGCGCGTGGTACCCGCATCTGCCGACCGACACCGCGCCCGGTCGCCAACCCCACCTGTGGGCCCACCTCACGGTCGAGGAGGCCTACGTCCACTGTTCCAAGCACATCCCCCACCTGGAGCCGGCCCCGCGCCCCCGCCTGACCACGGAACGAAACCGCCCCAAGGACAGCGCCTACTTCACCGAGTCCGCCCCTTCTCACCCGGCCCCCGACGCGGGAGATGCCGACACCGGCCGCACCTCATGGCGACAGCGCTTGCGGCTCCGCCACTGATTCTGATCATCTCGTCGCTCCTACGACACCTGACCCCCAGCGCCTCTGCCAATCCGCCTGCGGCCGCAGGGTCCACGCACTGATCCCCGCATCGCGAACGACCTGTGTCCTACGCCACTTGCGCCTCGGCTGCAGGCTGCGTTCGCACAACACCCTGATCGTCTCGACTCCGTCGGCCGTACGCAGTGACTCCAGCAACGGCATCAGGTCAGACCGGGACAAGGTCAACGTGCTCTCCCCGGGTCGAACTGCCCGTTCACCACTCGGTGGGGCACCTTCCGGTACTCGGCTCCCTGCCAGGGGCGCCGGGTCAGTACAGCCGGGCCGGCCGCAGGCCGCCCGTCGACCGGTCCCTACGCACGACGACCGGGTACTCCCAGGCGCCCCGGCTGGCCTCCGCGACCGACCCCACACCGAACGCAGGTAGAACGCGTACGCCACCGGCGCGCCGCGATGAGCCCCGCCACCTGGCCACGAAGCGCCGGGTGGTACTCCACCTCGCCGCGCCCAGCAGGCACTGAAGCTTCGTCCGCGCCATGGTGCCTCCGCCCGGCAGATGCCACGCGCCCGGCGACCTCTCGTCGCACAGCCCTACCCAGCGGGATCGTCCGCGCGACCAGCCGCAAGTCTCCTGCGGCGTCATACCGTCCCAGCAACAAAGTGAACGGCGCCTTCACCGGCCCGGCGACACCGCCCACCACGCCTTCGGTGCCGGCGCCGAAGGTGGAAGCCGACGGCTTCGCGGAATCTCGTGGTGGTCGACGGCAAGCAAGTCGCCGCCTGCGGTGGCTCGGCAACCGGATCCGGCTCACCGGCCGTCGGAGGGGCGCCAACCTCAAACTGACGTCATACCGATAAACCGCCGCCGCTACGACGGCCAGACGCCCGGCAACGGCCATGACGCTCGTCAGCCATGCCGAGACCACGGCTCCTGCCCAGGGGAATGTCATGACACGGGGAGCTGTCTCGTCCTAGGGGCGAAACGTAAACCTCGACCAAGGAGTGACACCCGATGAATCTGCGTTCCGGTCTAGCACTCGCGGGTACGGCGATCGCCCTGCCCGTCCTGCTGCACCGCCATCGCGGTGAGACGATCACCATGGACGCCCGCGCCAGACGGGATGCGCCCGGATCCTTCGTCCGGCTCCGCCGCGGCATGACGCACGTCTTGGTGGATGGACCCGAATCAGGAGAGCCGGTCCTGTTCGTTCACGGAGCGACCCTGTCGCTGTGGGTGTGGGACGGACTGTTCGAACAGCTGGCACGGGCCGGGTACCGGACCATCCGTTTCGATCGGTACGGCATCGGCTTCAGCGACCGTCCCGACACCGATTACAGCCAGGCACTGTTCGAGGAACAGATCACCGACCTGCTGGAGGTGCTCGGCGTCGACCGCCCGGTGACGCTCGTCGCGCTGGCGTTCGGCGGCCCGATCGCGGCCGAGTTCGCCGTGCACCATCCCGGACGGGTCGCCGGCGTGTGTCTGGTCTCCCCCGACGGGTTCGCAACCCCGCTCAACCTCGGCCTGCGCCTGTCCATGGTGCCCGGGATCGGTGGGCCGTTCTTCCGGCTGACCGGAAACCGGGCGTTGAAGTCCCGCCTGCCCGGCTACTCCCGTGACCCGCGCGTGGTCGCCCATGTTCAGGCGCGTCTGCTGCCGGAACTGCGCTACCGGGGTTTCAAGCGCAGCCTGCTCTCCGCGCTCGGCAACGTCCCGATCCACGGCGCCGAATACCTGTACCGGTTCCTGGACACGCGCGACATTCCCGTCCAGGTGGTGTGGGGGCGCCAGGACCCCATCACCCCGATGCCGCCGGACGAGGTCCTGCGCACCGTCTTCTCCCGCGCCGACCTGCGCCCGCTCGACGGCGTGGGACACCTGCCGCACTACGAGCGCCCCGACGAGACCGCCGCGATCATCCTGGACTTCCTGCGCGCTGCGGTCGCGGACCGCCGTGCCGTCCTGTGAACCGGGTCACAGCCGATCATGGGCTGCCGGGGCGCCCCGTCTCCTGTATGTCAGCACGACGAACGGAGATGCCATGAAGATCTTCATTGCCGGCGCGACCGGCGCCGTCGGCAGCCGGCTTGTGACTCAACTCGTGGCGCGCGGCCATGAGGTCGTCGGCACCACCCGCTCGGCTGCCAGGACCGGTGCCCTGCGCGCGCTCGGTGCCGAACCGGTCATCGTTGACGCGCTCGACCCCGACTCTGTGGCCGACGCGGTGGCCAAGGCCGAGCCCGAGGTGATCGTCCACCAGCTCACCGCGCTGAGCGGACCGGCCGGGTTGAAGAGCGTGAAGCGGATGGCGGCCGCCACCAACCGGCTGCGCACCGAGGGTACCGACCATCTGCTTGCCGCCGGACGCGCCGTCGGCATCCGCCGGTTCGTGGCCCAGAGCAACGCTCTGTGGATGGAACGCACCGGCGGCCCGGTCACCGACGAGAGCGGCCGGCTCGAGCCGAACCCGCCGCCGGACGGCGCGGAGGCAGTGGCCGCACTGCGCCACCTGGAGGAATCGGTGACGGGCATCAGCTGGGCCGAGGGCATCGCGCTGCGCTATGGCGGCTTCTACGGACCGGGGACCGGCATGAGCGCCGCGCCGGACGCCGTCATGGCCGCGCAGATCCGCAGGCGGAAGTTCCCGATCGTCGGCGGCGGTGGCGGGGTGTGGTCGCTGGTGCACATCGCCGATGCCGCGTCGGCCACGGTCGCGGCCATCGAACGCGGCACGTCCGGGATCTACCACGTCGCGGACGACGAGCCGGCACCGGTACACGTATGGCTTCCGGAACTGGCCCACGCGCTCGGCGCCAAACCGCCGCGCCGCATTCCCGCGTGGCTCGTCCGTCCACTGGCCGGCAAGGCCGCGGTGGATACGATGACGCGGGCTCGTGGGATCTCCAGCGAGAAGGCCAAGCGCGAGCTGAACTGGACGCCTGCGTACCCGAGTTGGCGCACGGGTTTCACCCAGGGATTGGAATAGGCCGGTATGTCCGCCTCGGACCTGTACAGCGAGCTGCGCCCCCGGGCGTTCGCCATCGCCTACCGCATGCTCGGCAGCGTGAGCGAAGCCGAGGACGTCGTACAGGAGGCGTTCCTGCGGATGCACCAGACCCTGCAACGGGACGAGCCCATCGCCTCGCCGCGCGCGTACATCGCCACCTTGGCCACCCGGCTGGCCATCGACCAGCTCCGCTCGGCACGCGTACGGCGGGAAAGGTACGTCGGCGAGTGGCTCCCGGAAACCGCTGGTCACCGGTCCGACGCCGGCCGACCTCGCCGAGATGGCCGACTCGCTGTCGCTGGCGTTCCTGGTGCTGCTGGAAAGTCTGTCGCCGCGCCAACGAGCCGCGTTCCTTCTGCGCGAGGCATTCGACTATCCGTACGCGGAGATCGCCGAGATTCTCGGCACCGACGTGGACGGCACGCGGCACCTGGTCGCGCGGGCCCGCAACCACCTCGGCAAGCGCCGACCGCGCTACCACGCCTCACAGCGGCAACGAGAAGAGCTGGCCCAGAGCTTCTTCGCCACCGCGCAGAAGGGCGATCTGCGAGCACTGGAGACGCTCTTGGCTGAGGACGTGGCGCTGCACGGAGACGGCGGCGGCAAGGTGCCGGCACTCGGCCGGCCGGTGGGCGGCCGGGAGCGTGTGGCTCGAACCGTGCTGCGAGGGTTCTCCGCATACGCACATCACGGCATACGCATCCGCCTCACCGAAGTCAACGGCCAGCCCGGTGCCTTGGCGTACGACGTGCAGGACCGGCTGGTCGGCGTCCTGGGCCTCGGCATCGCCGAAGGCCGGATCCAGACGATCCACTCCATCAACAACCCCGACAAGCTGCACCACCTCGACCAGGTCAGCGACCTCGGCATCCGGGCGCGCGCGGGCCACCGATCCGGTGGCATGGCTACCCCGTCGTCTGTCGGGGAAGGACCGATTCTCGTTCAAGGAAGGTGACTGCCGTGCTCTCATTGCAAGACCTGGACTTCGCTGATCGGCATCTCGTCGCGAGCGGGGCAGGCCGATGACACTGGCGCGGGCTCGCGGCTGGTACGAGCTGGAAGAACTGGACGACGGCCTCGTACGCATCACCGAGCCGCACGCCGACAAGCTGGTGCGGGCCAACCTGTGGTGGCTGCGCGGCACGGACCGCGACCTCGTCGTGGACGCGGGCCTGGGCGTCGCCGCCCTGCGCTGGCACATCCCCCGCATGTTCGAACGAGACCCGCTGGTCGTCCTCACCCACGCGCACCTGGACCACGTCGGCGGAGCGCACGAGTTCCGCGAACGGGCGGCCCACAAAGCCGCCGAAGAGACCCTGGCACAGGGCGTACCCGCCAGCCTGTACGGCCCCGAGCTCTACACGGAACTCGGCATGGATCCATCCGGAGAAGACCTCCCCGGCCTGCTGATCGACGCGCTGCCCCACACCGGCTACGACCCTCGCACCTACCGCGTGGAGCCGCTCACGGTGCACCACCCGCTCCAGGACAGGGACGTGATCGACCTGGGCGGGCGCTCGCTGACCGTCCTGCACCTCCCCGGACACACCCCCGGCTGCATCGCCCTCCTCGAAGAGCGCACCGGGGCACTGTTCACGGGCGACGTCATCTACAACGGCCACCTCATCGACGATCTCCCCGAATCCGACCCGTCGGCCTACCGGCGCAGCCTGGCACTCCTGGCCGACCTGGACATATCCAGCGCCCACCCGGGCCACGGCCGCAGCTTCGACGGGCACCGCCTGCGGGAACTGGCACACAACTATCTCCGCGCACCCAACGCGTAGGCCCACCCTGGTGCCGGGGACCTCGACCAGGTGGCGGGCGTGTACGCCTGCCGAGCGATGTGACCGGCCCGGTGCGGGACGCCGAGGTGCTGGCTGACCGTTCCCGGGCTGACGCCCAGCCTGTGGGCCAGACCGGTGGTGTCGCCGGTTCCGTCAGCAGGGCGAGGATGTGGGCGCGGGCACCGATCAAGTCGGCCAGAGCTGTCGGAGGGGCGGTCGCGTCCGTGTGCCGGACCGTGGCAAGACCGCGGGCCGGATACCGGATCCAGGGTGGCAGAGCAAGGTCGACACAGTGACGGCGTGGTCGCGGAACAGGAAGGGCGTGAACGCCACCCCGTGTCCGCCGACGGCCAGATCGTGGCGCTCGCCGGGGAAGGCGTCGACGGCCGAAGTGCCCGTACCGGGCTGCCACTCCAGGCCGGGGCCGATGTCGGCGCAGATGATCACGAGCGCGGGGATACGTGGTGCGGTACGGCCTGGTGGTGGAGGAGGAGCTGGCCTCCGACGTGATGGGCGAGCTGTCGGCGGAGGCGCTGCGCGAGGTCCTGGAACCCGTCGAGCCGGTGCGCGCGGACCGACGTGCGTGGCCGGACGTACGGGATCCCGGTAGCGTCGAGGAGATCCGCGAGACGTTCGGACACCTCCGCCGGATTCCGTACATGCCGCATACCGGGGCCATCGAGGTACGCGAGATCGGCTGGGCCGGACAGCAGCACCATCTGGCTTGAGCGCCCACGGACATCCATCCGCGCCGGACCTGGAAGCCGCGCTGCCGATTCGGCGCCCCCTACCCTGTCCGTCCAGACGGTCCTGGGCATCGGCGGCAGCGGCATCCTCGGAGCCGAGACGGTCCGCCAGACCGCCACTGCGGGGCAAGGGGACAGCACTTATGGCAAGCGGTTGCGGCCTCAGCCGGAGTACTGACCGCTCTGGTGGCACTCGCGGCCTATCTGTGGCCTTCCTCAGGCGGCGAAACGGCCCAGCCGAAGAACACCCAGCCGGCAACCACCGACAGGACCCCGGCAACGGCTCCGCCGCGCCCGTCGGTGCCCGCCTCGGACACCCCCGCACAGCAGTCGGCGGCCGTTCTCGGCCGTGGCACCGTGCGCATGTCCGAAGAAAACGGCGACTCGCTGGACGTCGGGAATCTGCCGCTCACGGTCTCCCCGTCCGCCGAGGACATCACTGCCTCGTTCTGGGTGTACGGCGGGAAGATCCAGGCGGGCGCCGGCCAGAGCACGGTCATCGCACCGTGGTCCGGATCGGAACCCCCCCACGGCGTCCGGGTGTGCGAACCTGCTCCGTACTCAGCCCACTTCCCTGCTGACCAACCATGCCGGTCTGCCATTCTGCATGGACGACGCGTTCAAGCACCGGGTGGCGGCAGGTCACGTGCTGTCCTACGACGGAACGGTGAGCCGGACCCAAGTGACGGTGTGGGACACCCAGTTGAACTGACGGCCGTCACCTTGCGCCGGCTCCGGAGCGCCCTGGTCGAGCAGTTGGTGATCATGCGTCAGCTGCCGCGCGGTCGAGGTGCCCCATCCTCTTTTTCGTGCCGCGCCATGCGAAGACCAAACCGCGCGTCGTACCGCTTCCATCTGCGGTCGTGACGCTTGTAGCGCTGGGAGGCCGGCAGGCAGCGTGGTAGTTCTGCCGCAGGTAGATACTCTTCCCGACCACCTCGACGTGCGTCGCGTTCGGGGACGGCTTCGGGGCCTTGGAGCGGGTGCTCAGGCCCTCGACGCCCTCGGCCTGCTACCGATGATCGTCGGTTTTGGACGACAACGACTCATCACGAACTGGACGTCACATGACTGCGCCGAAGCCCTGGCCCGGTCAGTGCGGGAGATCGGCGTGCCTCTCCAGAAACGCGCCCACCTCGACCGGGTCCTCCAGCGGCAGCGGGTAGACCAGCAGCCGGTCCACGCCGAGTTCCGCGTAGCGCAGCGCGCTGTCCGCGTCCACCTCGACCGGATTGATCTGCATGAAGTTGATCTCCAACCGGCCCAGCTGCGCCGGCCGGGACACCTCGGCCGCGGCCTTGCGTAGCCCTTCGAGGTGGGTGACCAGGTCCTCTGGGGAGCTGCCGTTGCCGATCCAGCCGTGCCCCTTGACGACCGCACGCCGGTACGCGGCCGGGCTGTGCCCGCCGATCATGATCCGCGGGCCGTCCGGCCGCACCGGGCGCGGATACGCGTCCACGTGTTCGAAGTTCGCGTACCGGCCGTGGAACGCCGGTTCCGGCTCGGTCCACAGCTGCCGCATCGCGTCCAGGTACTCGTCGGTGCGGCCGCCGCGCTCGGAAAGCCGCACACCCACCGCGGCCATTTCCGGCTCGAGGTAGCCGGGCGCGACGCCGAGAAGTACCCGGCCCTCGGACAGCACGTCCAGGCTGGCGACCTGCTTGGCCAGCACCACCGGATTGCGTTGCGGCAGGATGAGGATCCCGGTGCCCAGCTCCATCCGCTCAGTCAGCGCGGCCACATAGGACAGATGCACCAGGGGGTCGAGAATCGGGTCGGTGGGTGCCATCGGCGAGTCGGGCACCCGGGGGCTGGGCAGCACCACGTGGTCCCCCACCCACCAGGAGCGGTAACCCAACTCCTCCGCCCGGCGGGCCAGCCGTGCCGTGTCGGCCGGCCCCAGCGTCGCCTTGGCACTCAGGCCGTACACACCCAGTTCCACGAACCGCTACCTCCATCGATCCCTACTCGGCGGCACCGTGTCCCGGACCACCCGCAGGCCCACTGCCAGGTGTCATAGGTGATCGCCGCGTTGTTCACCAGCACGTCCAACCGACCGTGCCGGTCGCCCATTCCCGGTGTCGGAAGATCCGGCCCTGCCGACTGCGCCTCCCAACTGCCGCTCGTGCTGACCGACGACGTCATGCCCCAGGCCCTCGCCCTACCCGCCGCCTACGTCGTTGCACCGGCCGTCGTCGTCACCAAGACCCTCGTCGAAGTCCTCGGCGTGGTCGCTTACGTCCGCCCGTGCCCCGCCTGATCTCCGCCCCGGAGCGGGCCGAGGTCGCACGCTGACGAATACGACAGCCCGCGAATACGTGCCGGTTACCAGCTTGTCCAGCCGCGGGATGAACGGGCCGGACCGGGGAAGGGGAGCGCGAGTGACGATGCCCAGCAGCATCGGCTTGGACGGCCAGAACAGGATGCAGGGATGTGGTTCTGCTGGGAGTCACAGGACCGCTGACCGACGGGCTCCCACCTGATCGGGGCGTTCGCCCTGGTGTCGGAATGAGTGTCCGGATACAAGAACGGCCACCGGGTGATCTTGGAGATGTCGAAGGCCCGAAGGAGATCAGCACGATGACCGCTCCAGACAGTGTGCCCCCGCACGCCCTCGCGGAAGACAACCTCGCCGCGGTGAGTCCCGCTCTGCTGCACGAGATGGTCAAGACGTTCGCCGACGCGCTCATGTCCGCGGAGGGCGACCCTCTGCGGAGCCGAATACGGCCAGGTCGGCGACGAGAGAGTCAACCACCGCAACGGGTATCGCCCGCGCGAGTGGGACACCCACGCGGGGACCGTCGAATGCGCCGTTCCCAAGCCTCTCATCAGCGCGGTCACCACGGCCTACCTACTCGGCGTCTACACCCGCCGCGTCGAGAAGCCGGGCCGTCCTCGCGTACCTCCGAACGGCCGTCGATGGGGTGAGAGTGGCGGCGGAGCCGGTGACGACGTCGACTGGGGCGTGCATCGAAAGCGGATCTTGGTCGTGGGATGATCTTGGTTCGTGGCACGTGGAGATCTGGCGGACGAGCAGTGGGCGGTGCTGGAGCCGTTGTTGCCGATGGGCATGAACCCCGGCCGCCCGCTGACGTGGGCCCGGCGACAGCCGATCGACGGCATACGGTTCCGGGTCCGCACCGATGTCCCGTGGCGGGACATGCCCGCCGAGTACGGACCCTGGGGTCGGGTGTACGCACACGCACCTGGCCGTCGAACAGAGGCAGAAGCCCATGTCCATCGTGATCACGGCCGGCAGCGCGGGGATTCTCCGCAGTTCGAGGTCGTGCTGGGCCGCATCCGGGTGCCCCGACTGGGGTACGGCAGGCCCCGTGTGCGCCCCGACGGGTGCGGCACCAATCGCCTCAAGAGACATCGAGCCGTGGCCATAAACTTTGCCGCTGTCAACGAGTGGTTGTGACGTACTGGTCCGACGACAACTCGAACACCCGTACTCGCCGACCGCAGGTGGGATTGACGGTCTCACGGACCGGATGCATCCCCAGTTTGGTCATGATCCGTTCGGAGGCGTCGTTGCCCACTTGAGCGATGCTGACGATCCGCTCCAGCCCTCGCTCTTCGAACCCGAACCGTACAGCGGCCGTAGCGGCCTCGGTGGCCAAGCCCTGCCCCCAGTGGGAACGTCCCAGCCGCCAGCCGACCTCAACCGCCGGCAGTACCTCCGGCAAGAAGTCGGGCACCGAAAGGCCGGTGAACCCGGCCAGCTCGCCAGTTGACCGGATCTCCACGGCGAACAGGCCGAAGCCCTGTGACTCCCACTCGCTCTCCCATGCCTGGACCCCGCAGCGAGTCTGCTGTTCGTCACGGACGCTGCCGTCACGGATCCACCGCATGACCTCGGGGTCGGCATTGACGGCAGCCATGGGTGCAACGTCTTCCTCGCGCCAGCGACGCAGGATCAAACGGGGAGTCTCAAGCGTGACCATCCAATCATTCTGGATCACAAATGGGCTCTCCGCCATCCTCACCAGGCACTTTCGATACACGCGCCCTAGGCGCACCGCCTCGCCGACGAGGGTCAACTGCGCGTCAGGCACGGCGCACTGGGCGAGGAACCGCAGGTGGAACGCTTCCGCGGTGGCGGCAGTGATCCGCTCCGGGGCGTGTCGGGCTGCACGCCCGGCCTGGGCAGGCCCGCAGCCCGGTGAGCGGGGTTGCCGAAGACCGCGCGGCGTGGGTGCGGGCAGACATGAAGGAGACTGTGCCGCCGATCAGTTGGCCCTCGGCGGTGCCGTCGCCGTTCACCGTGAGCAGAACGCGGGCGTATCCGTAGAGTCAGCCCGACAGGGTGAGCAGGAGCTTCCCGCCCGGCCGGGTCTGCGTAAGCAGGGCCGGGAGTACGACGCGTAAGGAGCAGGCGGCCACGATCCTGTCGATGGACGCCTCGAACCAGGACCCGTACAGCTGCGTCCGCGACCGCCGGCGTCGGCGTGTATCCGCAGCCGTACAGCGCGCTCGCGAGCGCAGTCGAGTAGCCGGTGCCGGCGCCGGTCTCCAGCGCCGTGTGTCCCTCCTGGATATCCGCGTCCGCCCACATCCGTGCGACGAGCGAGGGGAGCGTGGACGACGAGATCGGTGCCCCACCGTGCTGTGGGTGCGGGTTCTTCCCGTGAGGAGGTTGAACTCGTGATGTCGTCTCGCTGCTTGGCTGCTGTCAGGGCATAGAGGCAGGGCGACCCAGCGGCATCGATGCTGCCGATGTCATCGGTGGAGGATAGAGCTCGACGTGTCAGCCTGCATGGTCGCCTCCTCGCGTGCCCGCAGGTCCCCATGGAGATGGGCGAACACCGCGCACACCAGCGGCATGACCACTGGGGGCAGCAGAAGGAGGGCCACGGCGGTCGGCAGAATCATCACCAGCACGCCGGTGATCCACACGTTGCCATCGCTGAGCCACAGCATGCCGAGCCCGGCCAGGTGCGCCAGGGGAGCCGCCGCGTACCGGGCCAGCCCGAAGACGGACACGGCAGCCACAGTGACCAGCGTGCCCACGCCGAGCGTGCGCCACCGTGCGTGGCGGGTCAGCACCCAGGAGCGGTGCAACGCCACGAACGGGGAGTGGCGCTCCAGCACCGACTCGGCGGTGGCCGCCGAGAGGCGGAAGTACAGCAGCGGGCCGAGACACCCGACGGCGATCGGCAGTACCCATCCGACCAGCGTGTACTGCGGGGTCGCGGTTTCATGCAGATACGGGGGCTCGACACCGGGCACGTCGCTGCTCTGGATGAGGCCCCACAACACCAGACCCGTCACCTCTATGGCGCCCACAGCCAGCCCGGTCAGCGCGTTGACCGCGAGGGCGGCCGGAAAGCGTGGACGGGTGCGCCGCCACAACTCGCGGGTGGCGAGCGGTCCGCCGTCGCGCCTGGCGTGGGAGTCACCGACGGCGTACGCGGCGTGCAGGACGGAGACGACGAGGAGGGCCAGGACGAACAGCAGTAGCGACACCACGGCACCGACCCGTACCAACGGGGACATGCCGCCGTCGGCGTAGGCCACGTACGAGTCCTCATTGGCGATGTTGGAGTCCGCATAGTCCCGGACAGCCTCGAAAGTGTCCCATGTCGCCGCGAACCCCCCGGCCACGATCACGCAGCCGAGCACGGCCGTCAGGGCGGACACGCGGAGGGTGAAGCCGTACAGCGCGCGGCGGTAGCGCCTGACGACGCCGAGTGCCCCGCCGATGCCGGCGCCCGGCCGCTCGACGGGGTTGTCGCCGATCCCGTCGGCCACCCGGACGGTCGGCTGCTTTCCGTCGTGCGCCATGGTTTGGCCTGACCTCCGTGCTACTCAGTGGTGACAGCGGCCAAGACGCCGTGCGGGGCGCGTGGGGTTCCCGGGGACCGGACTCACGCCCGACGGACCGGAAACAGGCGCGCCCCCACGCCACGGGGTTGCGCGATTCCCCTCCTCTGACCTTGAGTTTTCACGCCCATCCCGGCTCATGGGACGCAGCCACCACGGCCGACCGCTCCTCGCGGACCGGCGGGCGTCTCATGATCTGCGTGCTGCCCGTGCGAGGTCTCGGGCTGCCATGGCGTGCGCACCGTGCCCACCACCCGGTGGCCCGCGGCCAACGCCGCGCACGCGAGTGCGCGGCCCAGGCCGGTGCTGACGCCGGTGTCGGGCATCCTCGAAACGCTCGGCAAGGAGGTCGCCGATTTCGGCATCCATGTCACCGCCGTCGAGCCGGGTAGTTTCCGGACCGACTGGGCCGGTCGCTCGATGATCCGCGCCCCCCGTGTGATCGCCGACTACGACGAGCTGTTCGAGCCGCTGCGCGCCCGGCGCATCCACGGCAGCGGGCACCAACCTGGCGACCCGGACAAGGCCGCGGCCGCGGTGCTGCGCATCGTGGCGGCCGACCAGCCGCCGACGCGCCTGCTGCTCGGCACCGAGGCGCTTCGGCTCGTCCAGGCCGGACGCGACGCCTTCGAGCGCGACATGCTGGCATGGGCCGAGCTGTCGGCCTCCACCGACTTCGACGACGTCAGCCGGTCCGCCTGACGTCACTCGCCGTCAGGCCCCCAGCGCGGGCCTCGACGGCGGCCGTCATCACCAAGCTGGCCCGCTCTTGGTCCACCACAGCCGGACCTGCTCGTAGCCGTTCACGTCACCCAGCGCCTCCTGGTAACCGGGTGGAGGTTGAAGTTCAAGCTAAGAAGCCATCTTATTCGGCCAGTTGGTGGCGGCAGATGGCGGGAGCGAAGACGGGCAATCGGGCCCGCCGTGTTGCATGATCAGATAGCGTGCTCGCCCATGGGGGAGCTGATATTGATCAGGCACGGCCAGACCGAGTGGAGCCTGTCGGGCCAGCACGCGGGGCGCACTGACGTTCCGCTGACTGACGCGGGTGAGGCATCGGCCAAGGCGCTCGCTTCGAGGTTGGCCCGACGCCCGCTGGTCGGCGTGTTCAGCAGTCCGTTGAACCGCGCCATGCGGACGGCTGAGCTGGCGGGCCTGACCGGCGTCAGGCCCGATCCCGACCTGGTGGAGTGGGACTACGGCGGTTATGAGGGCCTGACCGCCGCGCAGATCCGGGAAGGGCGGCCGGGCTGGGACCTGTGGCGGGACGGCGTCATTCCCGGCGACGCTGACCATCCCGGTGAGCGGCTCGAGCAGGTGGCCGCGCGCACGGACGCGGTGCTGGACCGGATCCGGCCGCTGCTGAACGACGGCGACGTCGCCGTGGTCGCTCACGGTCATCTGGCGCGCGTGCTCACCGTGCGGTGGCTGGGCCTGGACGCGTCGGCCAGCCGACTGCTGGGCCACCCACATCCCGGAACTCTGAGCTTCCTGGCCACTGAGGACGGGCAACCGTTCATCTCCGCCTGGAACGTCCCGTAGTGGCAGCCCGCCGCACGACCGCAGTGAAAGGCGCCGCCAGCAGATGAGAGCCGCGGCGATGCCGGCGAAGGCAAGGAAGTGGTCGGCCTTGCGTTCGTAGCGACGGTGCAGTCTGCGGCATCCGGCGAGCCAGGAGACGGTGGGTTCGATGACCCAGCGATGCCGACCGAGTCGCCGGCCGGAGTCCGCACCCCTGCGGGCGATCCGCGGTGTGATGCCCGGGATCGGCGCGATCTGGTGGGACTTCGCCCTGGTCGGCGGCGGTGTCGGGCTGAGCCTGACGCCGATGACCACCATCGCGGTCACCTCCGTCGCGGCCGCCCGTGCCGGGATGGCTTCCGCCGTCCACAACGCACTGCGCCAGCTCGGCCAGGTGCTCGGCGTCGCGATCCTCGGCGTCCTCGTCTACGCGAAGCTTCCCCACGGCCACGGGGGCGGCGGCCGCCTCGACCCGAAAGCCGGCCGCCTCTTCGTCACCGGACTCCATCACGCCATCTGGGCCTCCGGCCTGATCCTGCTGGCCGCCGCGGCCATGGTCGCCCTCCACGCGGCAAGCAGCCGCAAGCCCGTGGCCCGCGCTGCGCGGCCCTCCGACGGACCCGCTCGCGCGGCGTCGGCCCGCGCTGATGGTCCAGCAACTTCCCTTGGCGGAGCGGTGATTCACGGACGGGTTCGCGGGGCTGACGGCACAGCGATCCCAGGAACCACCGTCACCCTGGTCGCCGCCGCGGAACGGCATCGCACGGAGGCATCGTCCGTGGTGATGGGCAGCGAGCCGCTGCAGCACGATGTCGTGCTCCACCGGAGCGGCAGCCTGACGGCGAGGTGCACAGCGCGGTCGGCGGGGAGGCCATCGCGCAGGCCGTGGTCGTGGTCACCGACCCGGTCGGTGAGGTGCTCGCCTCAGGTCACACCGTGGCGGACGGCAGTTGCTCCTTCGAGGCGCCACAACCCGACAACGTCACGGTCGTGGCCAGCACCCCGCGCCACCATCCGGTGGCCCATACGTACTGCAGGCTGGACCTCCCCGCCGCCTTCGTACTGCGCGGGGCGGTGCTGATCGGCGGTACCGACCAACCGATACCGGGCGCCCGAGTCTCGCTGATCGATGCCGCGGGTTGCACCGTCGCGGGGACCATCACCGGAGAGACCGGCGAATACCTCCTCACCGACCTCGACGAGGGCGAATACACCCTGCTCGTCACCGGCTACCCCCCGGTCGCGCTCGGCGTGAACATCTCAGCCGCAGAGGACAACCCGTTCATCGTCCGTCTCGGCCACACCGGCTCCCCCGATTCGGCAGGCGATTGAGACCAGGGCAGTCGGGCTTGCCTGGCGCTTCGACTGGTGGTGATCAGCAGGAGGTCCGCCGGGTCAGCGCCGCTGCGGCGCGCACCGTGGCCACCGCGCTCTCCCAGCGGCCGCCCCACGTGGCTCCCTGCCCGAACCGGTCGCCCGATCCGGGACGCATCTCCCTGCCCGACGCGGCCGCGCCGCCGCCGCGCGAGCCACCGCACCGAAGTCGCCAGCGCGTCTTCTCTGCGGCGGTACCGTCTCCGGAGACGATCAGCAGGAGGGGCGGGATGACGAATGAACTCCAGTTCAGTTGGGAACTGAGCGGCAGTGGTTGGGCAACCTGCCGCATCAAAGACGACTCTGCGGAGCGGAAGGACGTCGTCAGCTACTGCACGGATGCCCTTTCCGACTTGCTTCACAGTGTGGCCGGTCTCTACGGACCCTCAGATGTCCAGCGTTTCTCCTTCGATCTTGAGCCAGCCGAAGTGAGGTGGGTACTGCGACGCAGGGGCGTGGGCGTCGACATGGCGATCTACCGCTTTCCTGACATGTCCACAAGTTTCGACGCGTCCGACCAAGACGGCACACTCGTCTGGGGTTCCACGCAACCCCGAACCGTCCTCGGTCATGCCGTCTTGGAGGCTGCTCAATCAGTACTGCGGCTCCACGGTGAGGATGGTTACCTGGCGAAGTGGTTCCGGCACCCCTTTCCCGTCGCGGCACTGCAAGATCTCCGCCGACTGCACCTGCAGCACGACACATGTGAACGCCAACACGATGCGGCCTTTCCATAGAGGCTCGGAGACCGGCCTTCGGCCGCGAGGACTACGAGGCCCGCCACACGGTCGAGTGCGGTATCGATCGGCTCGCACGCAACCGCGCGGTGGCCACCCGTTTCGACAAGCTCGATCCGGCCCTCGTGTCACAGCTGCATGCCATGCCGGCCGTCGGCGACCACATCGACGACCGCCCACCCCTCCGAGCACGCCCTGTTCATGCTGCTTGACGAGCCGTCCTGGACGAAGGCGGCTACGAGATCGTCCGCCGCGAGCACAAGATCACCACCGACACCAGCATCGGCAGCATCGGCAGCATCGCCAAGGACCTCACTCGTCCGGCCACGTGTGCTCTGGAGCGATCCGGCAATTTTCGACGCCCGTCCCCTAGCCGATGATCTCCTTGAAGAACAGCACGGCCGTGGCCGCGGTGCCGCAGCCGACGCTCACGGCGACCGGCCACGCGTCGCCGGCCAGGGCCGCCAGCACGGTGGCGCCGATGCCGGCCAGCGCCGCCAGCAGGAACACGATCGCGGCACGCTGGGTCAGGAGCGGCCCGTCCCTCTCGGGCCGCTCGGGTTCGCCCCGGCTCACCCTCGTCCTCTCACCGGGCGTCGCCGGCCGGCAGGGCCGCCGGTTCGAGGCCCGTTACGGCCACGCCGTCGTGCCCGGGCACCTGCCACGGGTTCTGCGCGGGACGCAGGAGCGTGAACCGGATCCGGCCGTCCGCGTCCGCGCGGACGCCGTGCACCGCGGGTTCGGGAAGGCTGTTGTAGTGGAACGGCGTCGAGAAGTAGTAGGCGCCGGTGTCCGGTACGACGACGAGGTCGCCGGGCTGGAGCAGCGGCAGCGCGCGGTCGACGGCCAGCAGGTCCCCGGCGAAGCAGGCGGGCCCCGCGACGTCCTGGCGCACGAGCGGCCCCCGCTTGGCCCCGCCGGACCCGTCGTACGCCTCGATCCGCAGCGGCCAGGCGTCCGGCGCGAACACGGTCCGGGTGGCGACCTGGACACCGGCGTGGGTGAGGGCGATCGGCCGGTCACCGGAGGTCTTGGTGTACTCGACGTACGCGGCCATGAACCCGTTCTTCGCCAGCACGGACCGCCCGAACTCGGTGATGATCCGGTAACGGCGGTCCGCGAAGAGCTGCGGCGCGGACTTCTTCAGATGCCCGACATACGCGGCGAACGACGGCGTGACCTCGTCGCCGGCGAAGTTCACCGGGAGCCCGCCGCCGATGTCGATGCCGACGATCCGGCCCGCGCCGTACGCCGCGTCCACCTGCTCGGCGAACCGCACCGCCTGCGCCACCCCCTCCGCGATCAGAGGGAGAGGGCAGCCCTGCGATCCGGTGTGCGCGTGCACCCAGGTCAGCCACGGGTACGCGCCGAACGCCCGCACCAGCCGCTCGCGGCCGCCCGGGTCCGCCAGCGGCACACCGAACTTGGACGTGCTCGTGGCCGTGCTCATCGCGGCGATGCTGCCGCCACCCACCTGCGGGTTCACCCGAACCCCGATCCGCGAGCGGGAAGGGCGGCCTTCGAGGATCCGAGCGACCCGCTCCAGCTCCTGGAAGCTGTCCACGTTGACGGCCACTCCCAGCGCCAGCGCGCGCCGGAGCTCCTCGCGGGTCTTGGTCGGCGAGTCGAACACGATCCGCTCGGGCGGGAACCCGGCCGCCAGCGCCCGGGCCAGCTCACCGGCGGTGGCGACCTCGCAGCCCATACCAAGACCGTTCAGCTCGCTCAGCACCGGCACCAGGGAGTTGGCCTTCGCGGCGAAGGCGTGCAGGGCACCGGGCGAGTCGGCGAAGGCGCCGTACAGGTCCGAGACCGTCGCGGCGACACCGTCAAGGTCGACGAACGCGACGAGCAGGGATTCCTCGGGGTCCAGCAGCCCCTGCTCCACGGCCTGCTGGAGGATGTGTGCGCGCCGTGCGGCGGCGGGGGACACAGCGGTCATGGGTGAGCCTTCCGGAGTCGGATCGCTTCAGTCCGGGCCAAGCCCCGGCTGATGTCCAGGCTGCTCGTCGCGCTGCGGCCGTGTCTTCGTCGCATCGGCAGGAACATCGCCGTCGGCGCGGCGACCGGGCCGGGCGACGGCATGCCCCGGGTCACACCGTTGTGCACGCGCACGAGAGCGGCGCCCCCCGATGGTGCACGCGCACGAAAGCGGCGTCCGTCGTGCCGCGGGCGCGCACTTGGGCGCCGACCTCATTCCTTCCCGGATCCGTACTCCCGTAGCCGTAACTCCAGTTGGGCCAGCAGACGTGCGTCCGCGTTGCCCAGGTCCAGCCCGCAGACCTCGGTGATCCGGCGCAGCCGATAGCGCAGGCTGTTGGGATGGACCGCGAGCGCACGCGAGGCGGCGGCCACGTCACCGAAGTGGTCCAGGTAGGCGCGCAGCGTCTCCACCAGCCGTCCGCCGCTCTCCGCGTCGTGCGCGGCCAGCCGCGCCACCGACGTCCCCCGCGCCAACGTCACGTCTCGCAGCGCCTCCACGACCTGCAGGACACCGACCGTGTCCGCGACGTCCGCGGTCCGGCCGACGGCGCGCGGCCCCCCGGCGTACGTCAGGGCCCTCAGGGCCAGCTCGGCCGACCGGCGGGACTCAGCCGCTCCCGCCAGCCCCGGCACCACCTCACCGAGCCCCACGCGCAGCTGCGTACCGGTGGCCGCCGAGGCACGCGCGACCAGCGACTCACCCAGCCGCTCGACCTCGCCTTCGGCCCGCTCCACATCGGGGTCGAGCGAGCCGACCAGCACCAGGAGCCGGCCGCCCGCCGGCACCACCACCGTGCGGTGCCCGAACGCGGCGCAGTGCAGCGCGATCAGCGCGTGCCACCGGGACGGCTCACCGTCCGCGGTCCCGGACGCGGCGGCCACCGACAGGACGGCGCAGGGCGCCTGGGCCGTCAGCGCGGCTCGCTCCGCCAGCGCCTCGGCTGATCCGCGTCCCTCCAGCAGAGCGCGCGCCGCGTCCTCCACCAGGCGGCTGTCCGCACTGCGGGTACGGTGGTGGAGCAGGTGCGCGGCGGCAGCCCGGGCAGCCGCGCGCAGCACCTCGGACGCGTCAGGGGTCAGGGGCCGGCCCGTGACCGCGGCCACCCACAGGGACCCCAGCACCTCACCGCCCGCCCGCACGGCACACACCAGGCGTTCGGGGTCCTCGCCCTGGGCCCGCCGGTACAGGACGTCGTCCGTCCCCCACAGGGCGGCGAAGAACCCCGCCTCCCGCATCGCCGCGACGCGCCAAGGCGGCACGCGACGCCCCAGGATGGTCAGCCGGCGGATGTCGTCCACGTCCTCCTCGGTCGAGGAGTACGCCAGCACGCGGGAGTCCGTGTCCTCGACGGTCACCGCGCCGCCGACCAGGGCAGCCACCGCGTCGGCCAGTCCGTTGAGGTCGCCGGGGGCGAGGTCCGGGGCGGCGGACAGCGGGGGTACTCCGGCCGAGGCGAGCCCGGCCCGTAGGACGCCGACCAGTTGGGCCCAGGAACACCAGGGAGTGCGGAACAGCACCGCCGTACCGGTCTCCCCCGCGGCCGTACGCAGCGCCCCGGCGGCCCGACCGGGCCGGTCCGGCCCGAACACCACACCCGCGGCGCCCGCCTCACCGGCCCGGCGCAGGACGTCCACCGCCTGGGCCGAACCCGCGTCCACACCGACGGCGAGCAGCAGTTCGCGCGGCCGGACACCGGGGTCCAGCACGTCCAGTACGGCGACACCGGTGACGGCCGCCGTCAGCCCGCCGGGTGCCGAGTCCAGTTCCAGGGCGCCGGAACCTACGACGGACAGCAATTGCTCCAAGGTCACCCGGGACTCGGCGGCGGCACTCCACCCCGAGGACTCCCGTAGATCCGGCACGGTCCCCCCTTCCCGGGCGCGTCCGCACACACGCCCGGCACGCGCTGTCGAGAGGTACGACACCACACACCGGGCACGCACTCAACGGCGCACCCGCAGTAACTTTCCCCGATGCGGTGCGCCTCCCGGACCAACGACGGACCAGTGGGCCGATCCCTGCCCGCCAGTGCCCGATGATTGGTTAGGGTGACAAGCGGGTGTCTGCGGGGCGTTATGGTCGCTGAAGTGTGCGTCGGACACGAGGGGGGCTCGCGTTGGGTCGACCGGATGCGGTGGGCGTGTGACCGGCCGACCGGCGCCCGCGGTGCTGCCCCCGTCGCTGCGCGTGTGGCTCAGGCTGATCGCGGCCCTCGCCGCGCTGGTGGTCGTCGTGCTCGGGGTCCTGTACGCCGGCCACAGCGAGCCCAGCAGGGTGGACAGGTGGGTCATCCAGCCGACGGCGGACAGTGTGCGGCCGCCGTGGCGGTATGTCGCTCTGTCCTTGGACTTCTTGGGGGAGCCCGCCGGATCGGCGATGGTGATCATGGCCGCCGTGGCGGGCTGCCTGCTGCTTCGGCGTCCTCGCGCGGCGGTGTTCATCGTTGCCGGCGTCGGCATGACCGTGGGGACGGGGACGCTGCTCAAGCACCTGGTGGGACGCACCATCCACGGCGACGGCAACCTCTCCTACCCCAGCGGGCACGCCGCCTTCTTCACCGCGCTCGCCCTGACGGCGGCACTGCTCACGACCGGCCGGCTCGGCCTCGGCAGGACGGCCGGCACGTCACTCGTGCTCGCCGCGGCGCTGGTTGCGGGCGCCGCGATGGGATGGGCAGAGGTCGCCCTGGGCGCGCACTACCCGACCGACGTCCTCGGTGGCTGGTGCACCGCGCTGGCGGTGGTACCGGCGACCGCGTGGCTGGTCGACCGGACGGCTGACCGGCTGGCCGATCGGATGGCCGACGCCGGTCGGCGGGAGCGTCGCTGACGTCACGTCACGCCAGGCGGCGGAACACGGGCTTCACCGGTCGTCCGGCCAGCCACGGGGTGGGGTCGGCTGCGTCCAGTGCCTTCCGGTACACCGCACATGCCTGGGCCACCACGTCGACGGTGTGATCGATGTCGGCGTCCTCCAGCGCGCTGCTCACCACGAACGACGGGGCCAGCACTCCGCCCGCGAGGAGTTGGCGCAGGAACAGGGTGCGGTACTGCTGCGACGGCTGCCGGTTCTCGTCGAGGGTGGCGAAGACCAGGTTGCTGGCTCGGCCCCGGATGACGACGTGGTCGCCGACGCCCATGCTCGCCGCGGCGTCGCGGACACCGGCGGCCAACCTCTCGCCGAGGGCGTGCAGCCGCGCGGTGACGCCCTCCTCGACGTAGGTGGTCTGCACGGCCATCGCGGCTGCCAGGGAGTGCGTTTCCGCGCCATGCGTGGTGGACAGCAGGAACACCCGCTCACCGGAGTGACGCAGCCCGCCCCGCTCCATCAGTTCGCGGCGCCCGGCCAGCGCGGAGACGGCGAACCCGTTGCCCAGCGCCTTGCCGAACGTGGAGAGGTCGGGGACGACGCCGTACAGACCCTGGGCGCCCGCCTCGGACCACCGGAAACCGGTGATCATCTCATCGAAGATCAGCACGCAGCCGTGCCGGTCGGCCAGCTCGCGCAGGCCCGCGAGGTACCCGGGCGGTGGCTCGGTGTGGGAGGCGGGTTCGAGGATCAGGCAGGCGACCTCGTCCTGGTACCGGGTGAGCAGCTCCTCCGTGGCGGCCAGGTCCCCGTAAGGGAAGGACACGGTGAGCTCGGTGGTCGCCGCCGGAATGCCGGCGGACATCGGCGTGGTGCCGATGAACCAGTCGTCGACGGAGAAGAACGGATGGTCGCCGCAGATGGCCACCCGCGGGCGCCCGGTGACGGCGCGGGCGAGGCGCACCGCGGCGGTGGTGACGTCGGAGCCGTTCTTCGCGAACTTCACCATCTCGGCGGTGGGCACCGTGCCCAGGAAGCGTTCCGCGGCCTCGACCTCCACGACGGACGGCCGGACGAAGTTGCTGCCGCGGTCGAGTTCCCGCCGCGCGGCCTCGATCACGCGTGGGTGTGCGTGGCCGAGGCTGACCGACCGCAGGCCGGAGCCGTACTCGACGTAGCGGTTGCCGTCGATGTCCCACACGTGGGCACCGCGGCCGTGGCTGATGACCGGGGCCAGGTTCTCGGGGTATTGGTCGTCGCCCTTGGCGTAGGTGTGCGCGCCCCCGGGGATCAGGGTGTGCAGCCGCTCGTTCGCCGCCCGCGACCGGGGTAGTTGGAACTCTTCGGTGTCCAAGCCGACTTCACCCTTCCGTGTGCTTCAGGACCTCGGCGAGGCTCGGTGCCTCCCGGTCCCGCTGGGACATGGATGTGGCCGGCAGCGGCCAGGGGATGGCGAGCTCCGGGTCGTCGAAGGCGATCGTCACGTCCTCGGCCGGATCGTGCGGGCGGTCGATCCGGTACGAGGTGTCGGCGGTTTCGGTGAGCGCCTGGAAGCCGTGCGCGCACCCCGCCGGGATGTACAGGGTCGTCTGCGTCTCGCCGGACAGCTCGAAGAAGGCCCGGCCCAGGTACGTCGGCGAGTCCGGGCGCAGGTCCACTACGACGTCGAAGATCCTCCCGTACGAGCACCGCACCAGCTTGGCCTCGCCGGCGCCGGAGCGCAGGTGCAGGCCGCGCAGCACGCCCCGGACCGAGCGGGAGACGCTGTCCTGGACGAACGCGTGCGGGTCGAGGCCCACCGAGCGGACCACGTCGGCGTCGAAGGTGCGGCAGAAGAAGCCGCGTTCGTCGGCGTACGGCGTCGGCTCGAACAGGTACGCGCCGGCGATCTCCGGGACTTCGGTCGCCTTCATCGAACCTCCCGATACGCGTGGGCGTGTGCGTGGTCTGTCGTCGGAAACAGGGCTGCGGTCAACGCGGCGAATTGGTGGGCGAGTTGCTGTGCGGCAGCCTGGTTCCGCTCGGTGAGGGTCTGCCGCAGCTCCGTCGAGTGCTTCTCCAGGTCCCGGAACTGCTCGAGCAGCCGGTCGGCGTCGACCTCGCGGGCCGGGTGGCAGTAGGCCCCGAGGCCCATCCGCTCCATGAGCGCTTCGCTCTTCGCCGCATAGCTGAGGGCTAGCACCGGGGTGCCGGTCTTCAGCGCGCAGATCAGGTTGTGGTAGCGCACCGCGACCACGGTGTCGGCAGTCGACATCTCCTTCATCAGGTCGGCCAGTGAGGACGGTTCGGCTGCGGTGACCAGCGGCGAGTTCACCGCGTCGAGGATCGCGGCGACCACCGCCGCATCGCACCGGTCGCCGGTGAGCAGCCGGACCGGCCTGCCCTCCTCCACCAGCGCGCGGACGAACCGGATCGTCCCGTCGAGGTAGCGCCGGTATATCTCGTCGGCCCGGGCGCGGTCGTCGTTGCCGCCGTGAAAGTCCATGACGCCGACGCAGACCGTGCCCGGCGAGCCCGAGGGCGCGCCCGCCTGCGGCGTCGGCAGGGAGAACGCGAGGTCCGGGTAGACCTCGTCGCGCGCCGTGTCCACGCCCATCGCCCGCATCGCGTCGCGGGACTGGGCGTCCCGGTAGGACCGGTACGGGGCCAGCCGCGCCGACCAGCGCACCAGGGCCCGGGTCGGCCGGTTGCCGATCTCGGCGGCGCCGACGCTGACGAGCGCGACCCGGGTACCGAACAGCCGGCCACTCGCGCAGAGCAGGAACAGCGAGTACGGAAAGCCCCACGGCCGCAGCGGCAGCGTGGCCTCCAGGACGCCCATACCCGGCACGATCACCACGTCGTGCCGGCGCACCCAGGCGGCGGTGCGGAAGACGTCGACGAGTTTGCCCAGACCCTTCGCCGCGATCGCGCCCGCCCGTGACGCGGTCCGGTACTCCGCGCGGTTCCAGTGCAGCCGCGTGGCGGGGATCCCGAACCGGGCCGTCACGGCCTCGGGTCCGCCGCACAGGGCGTCCACGTCCGCCTCCGGGTGCTCGGCGCGGAGGTATCCGAGGACGGCCTCCAGCGAGCCGTCGTTGCCGAGGTTGCCGGAGCCGAGCAGGCCGAACACCCCCACACGTGTCGTCGTCTTCATGCCCGCCTCCCCTCACGGCCCGCGACGAGCGCGTCGACGGAGACGGTGAGCAGGGCCGGGTCGACCGGGGCGCGGTCCTCGACCCGCTCGCCGGCGCCCGGCCGGACCCGGCTGGCCATCCAGGCCGCCAGGTGGCGGTAGCATGCGCGCCGGTCGGCCGGGGACAACGGGGCCCGCCGGATCGCCGAGGCGAAGCCCCAGACGTACTCGGCGAGCAGCCTGGGCGTCGGGTGCAGCGGGCCCGCCCGGCGCGGGTCCAGGTTGACGCACCGGGAGCGCTTGGAAGGGTTCGCCCGCTCGGCGCGGGTGGGGTGGTCGCGGCGGAAGTACAGCAGCTCCGGCACCTGGTGGAAGCGCCCGTGCAGGGTGATCTCGGCGACGAAGGTGCGGTCCGCGTGGTGGTAGCTGTCCATCGGCTTCACCCGGCGCAGCGCGTCGGCCCGGATCACCCCGTAGAAGTCGTCGCCTCCGGGCTCGAACAGCAGGCTGCGGAAGCGCTCCGGCGCGCGCGGCGAGTCGGTGGCGAGCGTGTACTCGTAGGGGACCGTCACCTGGCCGTCGCCGTCGATGACCGCCTGGTCGGCGTGCGCGAGGATCACGTCGGGCCGCTCGTCCAGCGCCTGGACGCAGCGCCGCAGCAGATCGCGGGCGTACAGGTCGTCGTGCGAGGCCCACTTGAACAGCTCGCCGCGGCACTGGGTGAACACGTAGTTGTGGTTCGGCGTGGCGCCGACGTTGCGGAGCAGCCGGATGTACCGGATGCGCGAGTCCTGCGCGGCGTACTTGCGGCAGATGTCCTCGGTCCCGTCGGTCGAGGCGTTGTCCGAGATGACCAGTTCGAAGTCCTCGTAGGTCTGGCCGAGCAGGGCGTCCAGCGACTCGGCCAGGTACTCCTCGCCGTTGTACACGGGCAGGCCGATGCTCAGCCTGGGTCGGTCGGTCATGAGGTCCTCACTTCGGGAACGGAGTTGTGGTGGCGCTCGCGCAGGGCGGACCGCAGCTGCAGCCACCACACGGCCGAGCCGCTGACGGTCGCGGAGGCGACGCCCCAGGCCGAGCCGACCGTGCCGGCCATGGCCGCCCCACCGAGCCCGCCGCCGACGTAGCAGGCGGAGGCGAACAGCTGGCAGCGCAGGCTGCGCCGGGCCGCACCCAGCGCGCGCAGCCCGGCCGCCGCGCCGGTGCCGAGGCCCGCGCCCGCGACGCTGAAGGTGATCGCCACGATGAGCTGCGAGGCGGAGTGCCAGACGTCGCCGAGCCCGAACTCACCGAGCCGGTCCGGCATCAGCAGCAGCGCCCCGCCCCAGAGCAGCGCGGCGGCGGCCTGCCCGCCGCCCAGCAGGAGGCAGAACGGGCCGAGGCGGTGCGGGGCCTGCCGCAGCACCCGTGCCGCCTCCGGGACGGTGACCAGCGACAGGCCCATCAGTACAGCGAGGAACGGGCCCATCAGGAGCTCGGCACCCCGCACCGCACCCACCGCACCGACCCCGGCGATCGCGCCGAGCCCGTACGCCCGCAGCTGGCTCGCGCCGCTGAGGCTGACGTTCTCGACCAGGTACCGGTAGCCGAGGTCGCGCTGTTCACGAAGCCATCCGCGCGCCTCGGCCATCCGGGGCCGGATGCCGGACTGGATGTAGCCGTACCCTGCCGCCACCGCGGCGGACGCGCCCCAGGCGAGCACGAAAGCGGCCACGCTGCCCACACGGGCCGCCACGACCATGGCCGGGACGAGCGCGATGCCCCACACGACGTCGTTGACGAATGCCTTCCGCCCGTTGCCGGCGGCGAAGAACCCGAACCGCCAGGCGTCCTGCAGCAGCAGTCCGGGCAGCATGACGCCGAGGCAGGCGAACGCGGGCCCCAACCGGCCGCCGAGGCCCAGCCCGGCCAGCAGACACGCCGCACCTATGGCCGTACCGACGCCGAGTGCGGTACCCGTCGACCGGGCCACCGCCCCGCGCCAGGACACGTCCGGCACACCGCTGAAGCGCACCACGAGCGGGTCGGTGGAAAGGCCGCGGGAGACGTTGAGCACCACGCCGTAGGTCACCCAGGCCAGGCTGAACACGCCGAACGCGGTCACCCCCAGCGAGCGGGCCACGTAGATGCCCACCGCGAAGTTGGACATGCTGGAGGCCGCCTGGTCGGCCAGCCCCCAGGACAGCCGGCCGAGCAGGGCCCGCTTGGCGGATCCGGCCGGTGGCGCCGTTGTCTGTGGATTCTCCCCCTCGATGGTCATCGGCGTCATGCCTTGATCAGCCCGGCGCCCTGCAGGGCGTCGGCCGCGGCGGCGACGGTGTCGAACGGCAGCCCGGACCGCTCGGCGACGTCCAGCAGACTGTGCTCGCCGTCGGAGAGGTTGAGCACCCAGAGCATGGCCATCTGGGCCTGCTTGGTGTCGCTGCGGCCGCCGAGCGCGTCGTACAACCCGCGTCGGCCCAGCTGTGGTTCGCCGTAAGGGCTGAGGTTCAGGTACGTGCGGTTGCGGTCGAGCACGGCGAACGCCTCACGGCAGACGGCAAGGGTGTCCGCCATCGCCTCCGGGGAGACGAAGTCCAGGTTGTCCGCCGAGGTGTGGTACTCGGGGTAGCCGGCGTACGGGGTCCGGGTGAGCGAGCCCACGCCCAGATTGAACCCGGGCGAGCAGAACTGCCGCTCGTCGTAGCCGTACGGAGTGAACTCGTTGACGTGGTGCGGGCGTTCGGATGCGGCCAGCACGTGCCGCATCACCCGGTCGATCTCCGCGTCGCCGCGCCTGCTCTGCTTGTACGTCACCTGGCCCCGGTCCCCGGCGCAGGCCAGCACCAGGCCGTGCTTGACCCGGTCCACCCGCTCCGCGTTGCGGGCCAGCCAGGTGATCGCCCCGATGGTGCCGGGCGCGAACAGGAACCGGTAGGTGTAGTACGGCGTCTGCTCCGCCAAGGCGCGGGCCAGGAACGTCGCCACCGCGATGCCGGCCAGGTTGTCGTTGGCCAGCGAGGGGTGGCAGACGTGGCAGGAGACGATCACCTCGTCGGGGACCTGCCCGGGGACCACGTGCTCGGCGTAGGTGAGGTGGCCGTCCGCGAGTGTGGAGTCGATGCGTACCTCGTACTCGCCGTCCGGCAGCGCGTCCAGGGTCTCCTGGGCCAGGCAGAACCCCCATTCCGGCTTGTAGTAGCTGGTGCGGTACGGCACCCAGGACGGGTGGTCCGGCAGGGTGTGCAGGTGGCCGCGCAGCTCGGCCAGCGGCATGGTCGCCGACACCGGCACGCTGTAGCCGAGCACGTGCAGGCTGGACGCGGCGAAGTCGACGACCCGGTGGCCGGCGGTGTCGGCGATGTACGCGTCGCGGATGTTCCACTCCTGCGGCACCGTCCAGTCGAGCACCTGCGTCCCGGTCGGCACCTCGTGCACCCGCAGCGGGACGTACTCCCCGACGATCTCCAGGGTGGCGCGCACACCGTCGCCGGTGATGCTCCGGCACAGCGGGTACATCCGCTCCACCAGGGCGTGCATCTCCTCGCCGGCGTTGGTCATCGGCGCCACCGCAGGGTGTCGTCGACGGCGCCGGCGTCGGACGCCGCGCGCAGCACGGCGAGCCGGGTGAAGCGGCGGTCGAAGTCCTCCTTGGTCAGCCCGAACTTCCGGTAGGCGTCGGCGAGTTCGAGTGCGCCCTGCTTCACCGTCCACTCGCAGTCGAAGCCGGGGATCGCGGCGCGGAACCGGGAGAAGTCCACCCGGTACGAGCGCGGGTCGGCGCCGTTCTCCCCGGTGATCCTCACCTTCGCGCCGGACACCGCCTCGGCGACCTGCTCGGCGATCTCGGCGACCGTGACGTTGTTGGTCTCGCTGCCGATGTTGAACGCCCGGTCGTGCACCGCGTCGCGCGGCGCGGTCAGCGCGGCCGTGAAGGCGCGTGCGATGTCGGCGGCGTGCACCAGCGGGCGCCAGGGCGTGCCGTCGGAGAGCACCAGCACTTCTCCGGACAGCAGCGCGTGGCCCACCAGGTTGTTCAGCACGATGTCGGCGCGCAGCCGGGGCGAGTAGCCGAAGGCGGTGGCGTTGCGCATGAACACCGGGGTGAAGTCGTCGTCGGCCAGCGCGTGCAGGTCGTCCTCCACCCGCACCTTGGACTCCGCGTACGGCGTCACCGGGCGCAGCGGGGCGTCCTCGGTCACCAGGTCGTCGCCGCCTGAGGCGCCGTAGACCGAGCAGGTCGACGCGTACAGGAAGCGCCGCACTCCGGCGTCGCGGGCCAGCCGGGCCAGGCGTACGGACGCGTGGTGGTTGATGTCGTAGGTGAGCTCCGGCGCCAGCGATCCCAGCGGGTCGTTGGACAGGGCGGCCAGGTGGATCACGGCGTCCACCCCGGCCGCGTGTTCGGCGGTGACGTCGCGCAGGTCCACCCGGTGACCCGGCGGGTCCGCGGGTGTCGGACCGAGGACGCAGTCGGCGAACAGGCCGGCGTCGAGGCCGACGACCTCGTGTCCGGCGGCCGCGAGGACCGGGGCCATCACGGTGCCCAGATAGCCCTGGTGTCCGGTCAGTAGTACGCGCATGGTTCAACCCCCCAGGTTGAGCGTGAGTTTGGTGACGGCGAACGCCTCGGCGTAGCGCTCGTGGCATTCGATGCCGCGGATCCGGGCAAGACCGAGGAAGGCCTCGCGGTCGTACCAGGGCCGGTGTCGCTGCGAGGGGTAGTGCTCCTGCAGCAGCCGTACCTTGTGTTCGGCGATCTCCGGCGACAGCGGCTGGTACGCCGACGGACGGCCGAGATCGCCGTCCCACTTGACGATCTCGTAGCCGAGCACGAGGTGGTCGCGGAATGCGGTGGGTATCAGCTGCGCCAGGCCGCGGTGGTCCTGGTGGGCGTCGTCGGTGCGCGGGGCCAGGATCAGATCCGGGTCGGTCTGCGCGCGCAGTTCCTCGACCGCGGCCTTGGCCTCGTCCCAGTGCACGGGCAGCCGGCCGTCGGGCAGCTTGTGCACGGTCAGCCGTAGGTCGGCGCCCGGGCAGAAGGCGGCGAGCGCGGCCTGCTCCTCCTGCTCGCGCTCGCTGCCGCCGCCGGAGAGCACCAGCGCGTCGACGCGGATACCAGGCCGCGCGTGACACAGCGTCAGCAGCGTGCCGCCGGCGCCGATGGCGATGTCGTCGCAGTGCGCGGCCACCGCGACGATCCGGTCCAGGCGCCCGGCGCCGAGGCGGATCACGCGCTGACTCCGGCGTTGTCCCGTTCCCACACGGCCCACGGGCGGTCGCCCCGGGCGTAGGCCTCGTCGAGCGCGGCCCGTTCCTTCACGGTGTCGGTGGGCTTCCAGAAGCCGCGGTGCTGGTGCGCCACCAGCCGCCCGCGCTTGGCCAGTTGGGCACATCCGTCGGCGACCAGGTCCCCGTTCTCCGGGATGTGGTCGAAGACTTCCTGACGGAGCACGAAGTAGCCGCCGTTCTCCCACAGCGGCAGTTCGCTCACCGCGGTGATGCCCCCCACCAGGCCGTCCTCGCCCAGGTCCACGCAGTGGAACGAGGACTGCGGCGGCACCACCATCATCGACGCACCGGCGTCGCGCCGGGCGAAGTTCTCGATCATCTCCGGCAGCGGAGCGTCGGTGAGCACGTCGGCGTAGTTGGCGAGGAACATCTCGTCGCCGTCCAGGTGGTGCCGCACCCGGCGCAGCCGCTCCCCGATCGGCGACTCGATGCCGGTCTGCGCGAACGTGATCGTCCAGTCGGCTATGTCGGTGGACAGCAGCTCGGTCCGCCCGCCCCGCAGCACGAAGTCGTTGGACGTCGTCTCCTCGTAGTTGAGGAAGAAGTCCTTGATGTGGTGCGCCCCGTAGCCGAGGCACAGGATGAACTCCCTGTGCCCGAAGTGCGCGTAGTAGCGCATGACGTGCCAGATCAGCGGCCTGGGGCCGACCATCGCCATCGGCTTGGGCACGTCGTCGGAGGTTCCGTTGCGCATGCGCATCCCGTAACCGCCGCAGAACAGGACGACCTTCATCGCTTGACCTCGACAATGCTCAGTTCCGGGATGGGGAAGACCAGTCGGCCGCCCCAGTCGTGCACGAAGGACAGCTGCTCGACCAGCTCGGCCCGCAGGTTCCACGGGAGGACGAGGACGTAGTCCGGCTTGTCGGCCGCTATCTGCTCGGGCGGCAGGATCGGAATGCGGGTGCCCGGGGTGAACCTGCCGTGCTTGTACGGGTTGCGGTCGACCGTGTACGGGAGCAGGTCGGGCCGGATGCCGCAGTGGTTGAGCAGGGTGTTGCCCTTGCCCGGGGCGCCGTAGCCGACGACCGTCTCGCCGCGCTCGGCCGCCTCGATGAGGAACCGCAGCAGGTCCCGGCGCACCTTGGCCACCCGGGCGGAGAACTCGGTGTAGCCGGACAGCTCCTGCAGCCCGGCGGCCTTCTCCCGGGCCAGCACGTCGGCCACCCGTTGCGTCGGCTCGCCGGCCGCCTCGGCCGGCCGGGCCCACAGCCGGATGGAGCCGCCGTGCGTGGGCAGCAACTCGACGTCCACGAGCGCGAGTCCCCCGCTCGCCAGGGCTCGGATCGCGGACGCGACCGTGTAGTACTGGAAGTGCTCGTGGTAGATCGTGTCGTACTGGTTCTCCTCGATCAGGGTCAGCAGGTGCTGCACCTCGATGGAGACCCAGCCGTCGTCGGCGACCAGGGCGCGCAGCCCCTGGGTGAACCCGACGACGTCGGGGATGTGCGCGTACACGTTGTTGGCCACCACCAGGTCGGCCGGGCCGTGCTCGGCGCGGACGGCCGTACCGGTGGCCGGGGACAGGAACTCCGTGAGGGTGGGCACGCCCGCGTCCCGTGCCGCCGCGCCGACGTTCACCGACGGCTCGATGCCGAGGCAGCGGATCCCGCGGTCCACCACGTGCCGCAGCAGGTACCCGTCGTTGCTCGCGACCTCGACCACGAAGGCGTCGGGGCCGAGGGCAAGGCGCTGTACGGCGTCGGCGACGAACGTGCGCGCGTGCTCCACCCAGGAGGTCGAGTAGGAGGAGAAGTACGCGTACTCCTTGAACGTCTCTTCCGGCGTGATCAGCGGCAGGATCTGCGCCAGCCAGCAGTCGGTGCAGACCCGAAGGTGCAGCGGGTACGCGGGCTCCGGTTGATCCAGTTGGTCCGCGGAGAGAAAGCTCTCGCACGGTGGCGTCGCCCCGAGATCGACGACGCTCGCGAGCGTCGTCGAGCCGCAGAGTCGGCATCGTGTCATTTACTGCCCCCCATTGATTCCGTCCGACCCGCGATAGCGGTGCGGTACTCCTCCACCAGGCGCTCAAGGCCGACGGCCGGGCTGAAGCCGTGCTCGTAGCGGCGCCGGGCCGCCTGGCCCATCTCCCGGTTGCGGGCCGGCTCGGCCGCGATCCGGCGTATGCAGGACGCGAGCGAGGCCGGCTCGCCCGGCCGGTGCAGCAGACCGGTCGCGCCGTCCTCGACGAGTTCGACGAAGGCGCCGTGGCCGGCGGCGACGGTCGGGACCCCTGCCGCCATCGCCTCCACGACCACGAGGCCGAACGCCTCCAGCCACGTCGAGGGCGCCACCACGGCGACCGATTGCGCGATGGCCTGCCGGCACTGAGCCGGGTCGTACAGGCCGACGTAGCGCACGTCGTCCCGGCCCGCCGCCCAGGCGGTCACCTCTCGCTCCAGCGGACCCGCGCCGGCGATGACGAGCGGCACGCCCACACCGCCGTCCGCGGCGATCTCGTCCCACGCGGCCATGAGCAGCCGTACGCCCTTGGCCTCCGCGAGCCGGCCGAGATAGAGCAGGTGCTCGCCGCCACCCTCTCGGCAGGCGCCCGGGTCGGGCACGAAGTTGTGCTTCACCGCCAGCCGCTCGGCCGGCATGCCGGCCCGCACCAGGACGTCGCGCTGCGCCGCGGAGATGCAGAAGAACCGCTCCACGCCGGACCACCAGCGCCGCCGGTTGACCGACAGGCTGACCGCGAGCGGCACCGTCGCAAGCCGGGAACTCCGGTAGCAGCCGTGCCGGACGGCGGGCAGTGGTGCAGAGCCGACGCACTCGGCGCACGCCCGGCCGTCCCGTTGCAGCGTGCCGGGCGGGCAGACCTGGGTGTAGTTGTGCAGCGTGGCGACGGCGGGCACTCCGGCGTCGGCGCAGGCGGCCAGCACCGCGGGCGACAGGAGCGGGAAGACGTTGTGGACGTGCACCACGTCCGGCCGCTCGGTGCGAAGCCGGGCGGCGAGTTCCGCGCGGACCGCCGGGTTCCACGGCACAAGCAGCGGTACCGCGGCCTTGGCAAGGAGGGACCGGGCGGCGATGTCGTCGCTGCGCCGCTCGAACACCTCGACCCGGTGGCCGGCCGCGCGCAGCAGCTCCACCTCCTGGTCGACGACCTTGTTCTCCCCGCTCGGCTGCGCCGAGGCGTAGCGGTTGTGCACCACGAGGACGTGCATGGATCAGGTCACCTCCGATCTCCGGGCCCATCGCGGGATGCGTTGTCGAGGGACTTCGGGCGTCGGGACGGGCGTGGCCGCGGCAGGTGCCGCCAACAGAGAGGCGGCGACGGCCAGATGCAGCAGATACGGCGAGGCGTCGCCCAGCCCGGCCTCGGTGTACGACGCGATCGCGCAGTAGCTGATCAGGAAGATCGCGCAGGCCCGCTGCAGCGACGGTGGCCGCAGCAACGCGACGCCGCCCAGCACGATGAGGATCGCCGCGACGAGGGTGACGCCGATCAGGCCCTGCTCGTTGTAGACGGCCAGCCAGCTGTTGTCGATCGGCAGCCCGCCGAACGACTTGTCGCCCAGGCCCACGCCGAACACCTGCTCCGAGGTCGACCGGGGCGCGGCCAGCAGGGCGTCCCAGACCTTGGCCCGACCAGTGAGACTGGAGAAGTTCTCCTTGCTCTGTCCGCGCAGGAACCACGCCTGCAGCACCGAGCCGAGCGCCACGGCGGCCACCGCGGCGCACAGCACCGCCCAGGTGAAGAACCGGCGGGCGGCGGCGCTCGTCAGGAGGAGCGAGCCGATCGCCAACGCAAGCCCGATGAACAGGCCGAGTGTGGCCGTCCGGGTATGGGTCAGCGCGAGCAGGACGAGTGACGGCACGATGACCACCACTGCGCTGGTTTTGTCGGTCCGGCGCCCCAGCAGGAGCAGCACGGTCAGCCCGATGATCACCGCGGCGTACTGTCCGATCTGCGGCGGGGTGAGCGGCCACAACGCGCCGACCAGGCGTCCGCCGTAGAGGTCGGGCAGGGCCGCGCCCGGTGAGACGGCCAGGCCGGCGGCCACTGACCCGAGCACCGCGAAGTACATCCGGATGTGGTGCCGGACGAACGTCAGGCCACCGTCCCACCAGCGGGTGAGCAGCCACAGAGTGCAGACGAAGAGAGTCAGCCGGAAGCAGCGGAACAGCGCGCCGAACCCGGACTCCAGGTTCGCGCTGGAGATCACGCTCGACACCAGCAGCAGGGTGAGCAGGGACACGTACGCACTGGGTCGGATGCGCAGCTGGAGATTGACCGCGAGCGCCAGCGCGAACGCGGCGACCAGTGCGCCCATGGTGACCATCTGGATGAGGGAGCGGGGCAGCGGGACGATGGTCTTCGCCCCGGCGGAGCCGAGCGTGTTGAGGACCAGCAGCCCCCAGACGATCCCGACGATCTTCGGTGTGTGAGCCCCGTGCATCTCAACCACCGGCCTGTGCGCGGAGGGTGCTGCCCGCGTCCTGCTGGTACGGCGTGCCCTTCCAGTCCTGGAAGGTGAGCACCTGGCTCGGGTCGTGGACGACGAAGGTCCACGGCCCGGTGTACACGTTGTCGTACCAGAGGTTGTGCTGCTTGAGGGTGATCGCCTCGGCCACCTGCTCGCCCTTGTACGGCGACCAGTCCGGATAGGTGCCGTAGTTGGAGAGCACCGCCATGCGGTCGCACTTCGTCGTGCACTTCATGACGGACTTGTCGAGCACGAAGCGGTTGTTGTGGATGTCCACCCGCTGGGTCTTCCACCGGCAGTCGGCGTAGAGCGGTGCCTTGGCGATCGCCGGGTCCGCGCAGCGGCTGGTCTTCTGCACCAGCAGCGTGCAGTCCCCGGACGAGGTGTTGGCCGGGCTGTTGCAGAACCGGTCGGCGTTCTCCCACAGGGTGATCCCGGACCAGTTGTTCTCCAGCAGGTTCCCGTAGATCTCGATCTTGTCCGTGCGGGCTTTGATCCGTGGTTCGCCACCGGACTCGGACAGGTAGACGGTCGCGAAGGGGAAGCTGTCGCCGCGGTCGGCCGCCTTGCGCCCCTCGACCCAGTTGTTGTGCCGGATCGTGTTGTTCCGGATGACCGCGTTGTAGCTGGTCTCGTAGATCAGCGCGGCACCGTCGTTGGCCTCCAGCACGTTGCCCTCGATGCGGAAGTCGTTGTTGTCGGTGTCCGCCCACAACCCGGTTCCACGGTTGTCGTGCACCCAGTTGCCGCGTACGTCGGCGCCGTTGACGGCCCAGAACTTGATGCCTCCGGTGCAGCCGCAGCCCGGCTGCCGCCGCTCCCAGTCGCCGGTGTTGTTGCCGACGATCTCGTTGCCCTCGACCACCAGGCCGCTGATCCGGCCGCTGCCCTTGTACGCGTTCATGCCGTACTGGCCGTTGGCGCGCAGGCAGCTGGCGCGGACCTGCTGGCGGGCACCGGCCATCAGCCCCGCACCGGAGTTGTTCTGGATCGTCGCGTGCTCGATCACCCACCCGTCGGCCGAGTCGTGGTTGACCACGCCCTCGTTCTGCGGCGGCACGAAACCCTGCACGGTCAAGTAGCGGATGGTGACGCCCTCGGCGGTGCCGGCGAACGCGTACTGGTTGGTCTTCCGGCCGTCGAGCACCGCGCCGGGCGCGCCGAGGTAGTGGTCCCCCTTCTTGGGGATGACCTGGGCGTAGCGGTCGGGGTCGAGCCTGTGCCGGCCCGGTCGAAGCCAGAACGTGGTGTTCGGGGGGTTGCTCTTGGTCTTCGCCGCCAGGTCACCGACCTTCGCGGGGTCGACCG
Organism: Streptomyces sp. NPDC020192; assembly: GCF_044388685.1. NCBI lineage: Bacteria > Bacillati > Actinomycetota > Actinomycetes > Kitasatosporales > Streptomycetaceae > Streptomyces > Streptomyces sp. NPDC020192. The sequence goes on from NZ_JBIRXG010000039.1 coordinate 35,436, forward strand.
TCACCGCGCCCGCCGGCGCCTTCGCCGGCCCGGCCTCGGGCGTGTCGCACACCCGGGCCACGGGCGTGGACCGGGCCCCGGACGTGGTGGGCGCAGCGGTCGTCTTTGCCTGGGCGCCGTGCGTGCTGTCACAGCCGGTCACCGTCAGCAGGGCCAGCGCCAGCGGTGCCGCCGCCCACGCCCAGTGCCGCCTCTTGATCTCCACGCGCCCCTCCTAGCCGTGGAACCCGAGCACGGTGGTGAAACCCTCCGTGCCGTCGGTGAAGCCGGTTCCGACCAGCGTGGTGGCGGGTTCCTTGCGTCCGAATCCTGCGGAGTACCAGCCCAGCGGCGGGTCGGTCTCGCCGCGATGCGCCTGCCAGGACAGCTGCCCGGGCAGGTCGAGCGTCGCGGAGCGGCCCTCGCCGTCCCGGGTCCAGGTGAGTTCGGCCCGGTTGTCCACCAGCTGAGCGGTGATCGCCGGGCCGAGGTGGAACGCCAGGCGTACGGCGCCGCCCGGGCCGCGTACCTCGTCGACCACCCTCAACTCCTGGCTCTTGGCGGTCAGTTCCACCCGGCGGCGGTGCACCGAACCCTCGTAGCCGTCGTGCTCGGCACACCAGCGGGCCAGCCCCGCGCCCGAGGTGTCCGCGGTCAGCACCCGGCTCCGGGCATGCCGGGTCCACAGGAACGGGCCGCCGGAGACGGACTGGTCAGCGCCGTCCAGCTGCAGGGTGTTGTGGCCGAGGGTCGAGCGGAAGTACTGCCGCCACTCGGGCTGCCCGTGGTAGCAGAACGTCCCCGGGTCGGCGAGCACGTCGACCCCGTCGTACCGGACCTCCACGGACAGCGCGTCCGCGTGGGCGTGCGCGGCGATGGACAGGAAGCCGTGCGGGCCACCGTCGCAGCGGCACCAGATCTCCCCCGGGCCGCGCAGGATGGTCATGCCCGCGTCGGCGAAGTGACCCGGCCTGCTTGCCGGGCGGGTCACGGCCGGTGCGGTTCCCTTGTCCGAGTACGGCTTGATGAGCGCGGCCAGCAGCGGAGTGCGCACATCGGTGCCGGTCACCGCCGGCCACCAGGTGAGCCGGCCGAACACGGCGTCCCCGGTGGCCAGTAGCGAGGCCCAGCGGTCGGTGCCCGCGCCGTCCAGGACCAGCCCGTGCCCGTCGTCCGCGTCCCCCTGGCGCGGCGGCCGTAGCCGGCAGTCCACGATGGCCGCGAGCGCGTCGGTCATCCGCAGCAGCACCAGCCGGATCGACGCGGGGACCGGCACGCCGGCGGCATCCGCCTCGGCCACCGCGGCCAAACCGAGCTCCAGCACCAGTCCGTGATACTCGGTGGCCAGCTCGCGGTTGAGGCCGGAGCCGAAGGTGTTGCTTCGCAGATGCCGCTCCAGCGACCGCAGCGCGTCGGCTCGCCAACGCGCCGAGGAGGGGAACCACCCGAACGCGCAGGCTGCGGCGAACTGCCCGGCGGCCTCGGCGATCACGTGGTTGTTCGCCGAAGACCCCCGGCTGGGGAACGCGGCCAGCCAGCGCTGGTGGTGCCAGATCTGGTTCAGCGCCACCGGGTTGCCCTCGAACAGCCCGGCAACGCCCGGCCAGCCGTCGAGCAGCCGGCGGATCCACACCCAGGACAGCAGCCGGATGCCCAGCTCGATGCCGCTGATCCAGTGCACGCCGCGCAGCGGTGGGTTGGCCGCCCACCACGACCGCAGGTGCTCGGCGACTCGCTCGGCGTACCGCTCGTCCCCGGTGATCGCGTAGGCGGCCGCGAGCTGGGTGAGGTACTGATGCCGGGACAGCTCCCAGATCTGCTTGATGTCCCCGACCGCGTCCTCGTTCCGGTACGGCACGTCGAACGCGTAGCCCCACGGAGCCCGGCGCCCGGTCTTCGGGTCACACCACCAGTCCGGGTCGGCGAGGTCGTCGCGGACCACCCCGAAATACTCGACGTGCCCGTACATCAGCCGGTCCGCCTCGGCGATGAGCCGTTTCGCGGCGTCCGGTGGCACCGCGGCGATCGTCCCGGCGGGCAGTACCGCGGTGAACCGGCCGCCGGTCACGCTCGGGCAGTTCGGCCGCGCGGACCGCCACCGCCGTCTGCGCACCGTGTCGCCCACCCGGCCCGCGACCTCCTGCGGTCCCATCCGGGACAGCCGCCGCAGGTACCAGCCCGCGCTCATGGTCATCGCGCCCCCGCCAACGTCACCGGCGCGCCGCCGGCCAGGCCGGCCTGCACGGCGAGGGTGGCCGCCGTGGTGGCAACCAGCGACTGAAGCGGCACCGGCATCGGTCCGCCGGTCCGCACGGCCTTGATGAACGCGGCCAGTTCGGCGTTCTGGCCCTTGTCCCGGGCCTTGGGCAGCCGCGAACTGACCCACCGCTTGCGGCCGTAGACCGACGCACGCACGAAGTCGTCGAGCCGCAGCACCTTGCCGTCCGCGACCAGGTCCAGCGTCTCCTTGGGGAAGCCGGGCGCGCCGGTGGTGACGTAGCTGATGGTGGCGGTGGATCCGTCCGGGTAGCGCAGTACGACCTGCAGGTCCTCGTTGCCGGACGGGGCGACCGCGTACACCGAGACCGGGTCGGCGTCGAGCAGCCAGCTCGCCGTGTCGATGAAGTGTCCGCCCTCGCCGGCGAACCGTGAGCCCTCGGTGCCCTGTTGGAGGTACCAGCTGCCGTGCTGCAGCCTGCCCGCGTTGACCAGGTAGCGCAGGCTCGCCGGACCGGTCCGGGCGCCGAACCGCTTCCTGGCCTCCTGAAGCAGCGGCGCGAACCGGCGGTTGAAGCCCACCTGCAGCCGGTCGTTGCCCGACTCCTCCACCGCCGCGAGCACGCCGGCCAGCTCGTCCTCGGTAAGGGCCAGGGGCTTCTCCACGAACACCGTCTTGCCGGCCAGCAGTGCCTGGCGGGTGAGGTCGGCGTGCGAGCTGTGGCGGGTGACGACGAACACCACGTCGATGGACTTGTCGCCGAGCACGGCGTCGAGGTCGGTGGTCGCCTCGGCGAAGCCGAACTTCCGCTGTGCGTTGGCCGCGGACAGCGCGGTCGTGGTGACAACGGTCGACAACTCGACGCCGTTGCGCTGCGCCAGGTGCGGCAGCAGCATCGACGTCGCGTAGTTGCCCGCGCCGACGAACGCCAGCTTCACCGGCGTCCTGGTGGCGCGGGCCGGACTCGGCTTCATGGTGACCGCGGGCACGGCCACCGCCGCGGCCGCCGCATCCCCCGTGTCCTGCGCCTGGTCCGGGTACCGAAACAGCACGGCCACGGCCTTCAACTCGCCGTCCTTCAGACGCTGGTACGTCTCGACGGCGTCATCGAAGTCGGCGATGTGAGAGACCAAGGGCTCCACGTTGACGCTGCCGCGGGCGAGGAGATCGAGGAAGCACGCCAGGTTGCGGCGCTCGGTCCAGCGCACGTAGCCGATCGGGTAGTCGCGCCCCTCCAGCTCGTACTCCGGGTCGTAGCGCCCGGGGCCGTAGCTGCGGGAGAAGCGGACGTCGAGTTCTTTCTCGTAGTACGCGTTCCACGGCAGGTCCAGGCGGCACTTGCCGATGTCGACGACCCGGCCGCGGTCCCGGCAGAGCCGGGCGGCCAGCTCGACGGGCTGGTTGCTGCCGCCGCCGGCGGCCAGGTACACCTGGTCCACGCCGTGACCGCCGGTGAGTTCGGCGACGGCGGTTTCCACGGCCGCGGACGCGGGATCGCCGCAGGCCGCGGCGCCCAGGCGCTCGGCGAGCTCGCAGCGCACCGGGTCGGGGTCGGCCCCGACGACGCGGACTCCCGAGGCGGCGAGGAGCTGCACCACCAGCTGCCCGATCAACCCGAGGCCGATGACCAGTGCCACTTCGCCGAGTTGTGGCTCGCCCTGACGGACACCCTGCATGGCGATCGACCCGACGGTGCCGAAGGCCGCGTGCTGCGGCGCGAGGCCGTCCGGCACCGGTACGTAGAGGTTCTTCGGCACCCAGTTCAACTCGGCGTGCAGCGCGTGCTCGTTGCCTGCACAGGCCACGAGGTCGCCGACCTTCACATCGTCGATCCCGGCGCCGACCTGCTCGACCACCCCGCACAGCGAGTAGCCCAGCGGTGTATAGGAGTCCAGCTTGCCCATGACCTTGCGGTAGGTGGCGGGCACCCCGTTGGTAGCCACGCTCTGCATGACCTTGGCCACCTGGTCCGGCCGGGAGCGGGCCTTGCCCAGCATCGACATGCCGGCCTCGGACACCTTCATGAGCTCGGTCCCGGTGGAGATCAGCGAGTAGGCGCTGCGGACCAGCACACCGCCCGGCTTGCACCCCGGCACCGGAACGTCGAGCACCGCCAGCTCGCCGCTCTTGTAGTTCTGTACAACCTGCTTCACCCAAACTCCTCTGAAATTCCTAAGCCGTCAACCGAGTGCTCTGGCCGGACCCAGAGGTCGCGTCGCGATACCAGTACTCGAGGGTCAGTACGTGCCACAGATGCTTGGAGAAGTCCTGCTGCCCGGCGGCGTCCTCGGCGACCATCCGTGCCAGAGCGTCGCGGCGCAGCAGCCCGGAACGGACGAGCTCGCCGTCGTTGACCACCTCGCGCACCAGCGGTGCCAGATCCCGGCTCATCCAGGCGCGCAGCGGGGCACTGAACAGGCCCTTGGGCCGGTACACGATCTCCCGGGGCAGGATCGAGGTGGCCGCCTCCTTGAGGACGGCCTTGCCCTGTCGTCCGACGATCTTGCGATCGCCGGGCACGGCGAACGCCGCCTTGACCACCTCGACGTCCACGTACGGCACCCGTACCTCGGTCGACGCGGCCATGCTCGACCGGTCCGTGTACGTGAGGTTCAGGCCCGGCAGGAACATCCGGGCATCGGTCAGGCACATGCGGTTGACGAAGTCGCCGAGGTCGTTGTCCTGGTAGACGTCCGCATGTTCGGTCAGCACGTCGTCGACCGTCCCGGCCAGGTCCGGATCGAGAAGGGCGAGCAGCTCGTCCTGGTCGTACATGGTGTAGCTGCGCCGGAAGGCGGTCTCCTCCGGCAGGTCGGCGAAGGAGAGGAACCGCTTCGCGAAGCGCACCGACCGGTACCCCCGGCGGGACGTGGCGACCGGCAGCCTGTCCACGGCCGCGGACAGGCCCCGCCGCAGAGGCCGCGGGACGCGCTGGTAGCGCAGCGCGATCAGGTTGGCCAGGTGCTTGCGGTAACCGGCGAACAGCTCGTCGGCGCCCATGCCCGAGAGCATCACCTTGACCCCGGCCTCCCGGGCGGCCGTACAGATCAGGTACGTGTTGATCGCGGCGGGGTCGCCGATCGGCTCGTCCAGGTGGTACGTCATCTGCGCCAGCAGGTCGAGCACGTTCGGGGCGATCTCGATCTCGTGCAGATCGACGCCGAACCGCTCGGCCACCTGCCGGGCATAGCGCAGGTCGTCCGGCATCGCCTCGAACTTGGCGTCCTCGGCGCGGAACCCGATCGTGTAAGCGGAGATCCCTGGTTGGTGGCGGGCCGCCAGCGCGGTCAGGTAGCTGGAGTCGAGGCCGCCGGAGAGGAAGGTCGCCACGGGTACGTCGGAGAGCAGGTGGCGCCGGGTCGACTCCTCGACGATGGCGGCCAGGTCCGGCTGCTCGCCGGCCCGGGCCCGCTCCCGGCCCTCGGCGGCGACGTCCTTCAGGTTCCAGAACCGGCCGCGCTCCACCCGGCCGTCGGGCCGGCACCTCAGCCAGCTTCCCGGCTGCAGCTTCTCCGCCTCACGGAACGCGCACCGTGAGTCCGGCACCCAGTAGTACAGGAGCGAGGCCACCAGCGCCGCGTGGTCCACCTCCAGCCTCCCGCCGGTCGCGGCGGCGAGTGCCTTCAGCTCGGAGGCGAACACCAATCCCTGGCCGCGCCGGAGCAGGAATAGCGGCTTGATGCCCAACTGGTCGCGGACCAGGACCAGTTCACCGGTGCGCTCGTCGAAGATCCCGAACGCGAACATGCCGCGCAGCCGGGGCAGGCAGTCCATGCCCCAGCGCCGCCAGGCCTCGAGGAGCACCTCGGTGTCGGAGGTGCCGCGGAAGCGCACCCCGGCGGCGGCCAGCTCGGCACGCAGCTCGGGCGCGTTGTACAGCTCGCCGTTGTACGTCAGGACCAGGCCGTCCGAGACCATCGGCTGGGCGCCGGTCTCGGACAGGTCGATGATGGCCAGCCGCCGGTGCCCGAGCTGCACTTCGCCGTCACCGACGGGGTGGCCGTACCGGCCCGCCCCGTCCGGACCACGATGGGCGAGGGTGTCGGTGAGCCGGTCGGTCACGACCTTTCCGTCCGGCCAACGGTAAGTGCCTGCGATGCCACACATGTCCTACCGCGCCTCCTGGTCGTTACCCGGAACGTGTGCGGCCCACATCGGCTGCCGCTCCGTCCGCGGCTGGTTCGTGCCGTTCTGCCGGGGCAGCCGCTCGGCACGGCCGCGCAGCGCGGTGTGCAGCCCGTCCCACAAGGTGCCGTCGGTCCGGTCACGCGGATCAGGGTCGATCAGCACCACACCGATCACCGGGATGCGCTGGTCCGCGAGCTGCCGCGCCACAGTGTGCAGCCATGCGGCGCTGCCGTGCCCGGCACGCACGACGAGCACGGTCTGGGTGCCGAGGTACTGGAGGTCGGTCCACGCCGTGCCGGGCGCCACCGAGCCGACGCCGATGCGGCGGTCCTGAGGCGACAGGGTGGCGGCACGCTCGCCGCTGACCACGGGTGGATCTCCCGGCTTCTTGCGGCCTTCGAGCTGCCCGCCGGGCAGAGCGTCGACGACGGTCACCGGCCCCTGTGCCGCCAAGGCTCTGGCGAGGTCCAGGGCGATCACACTGGTGCTGCGCGCACAGCCCAGTTCCAGCAGCGACACCGGTTCCGCGGAGTCACCCGTGGTGCGGGCCAGGGTCGCGGTGAGCCGTTCGCGTGTCACCCGGGTCCGTCGGCGCTGCCACAGCTTGCCCGACCGGCGGGGCAGCTCCGCGATGACGGAGGCGCCCAGGTTAGCGGCGATGTCCCGGCGCAGCACGGGGCGGTCCGCCACCACCGTGCCGACGGCGGCCAGCGCGAGCCCGAGGAAGAGCCCGAGGACGAGCCCGACCGCGGCATCGGTGACGAGGGCCTTGGGCAGGGACTGGCGCACCGCGCGCGGGGCGTCCACGATCTGCGTGCCGGCGATGACCTGGGGCGTGCCGGTGCGCGCGTCCGCGGCGCGCTGGTCGAAGTCGGAGATGCGCGAGTTGAGTTCGGCCCGGCGGGCGAAGAGCGACTCGATGCTCGCCGACGCCTTCGGGTCGCTGTCCGGCGATCGGTTTCCTATCTCCTTGTTGACCTGGGCGAGCTCGACCCGCATGCGGTCACGCTGGTCGAGCAGGGCCTTGGCCTCGGCCTGCGCGGTGTCCTGCATCCGCCGCACATGGTCCGCGACGAACGAGTCGGCCAGCGCCTTGGCGCGGGCCACCGCTTGTGCGTCGCTGTCGCCTGTCACGGTGATCTGCAGCAGGTTGTTCGTCAGACCGGCGCCCCGGTAGTCCTTCATCAAGTCCTCAGGTTTCTCGGGGGACTTGAGGGACTGCAGGGCCTTGTCGGCGATCCGCGTGGTCTGCAGCAGCTGGACGTCGGTGCGGATCAGCGTTCCGGTGTCGTTCGGCTGGTCCTCCGCGTGGGCGACCAGCACCTTGGTCACCGCGGTCGGCGGCGGCGGCATCAGGACCGCCACCGCAGCGCCGGCCAGCAGGCCGAGGAGCGCCATGGCGCTCCAGAGGCGGCGGCGCCTGCGCACCGACACCACCAGCGCCTGCAGGTCGATGAGCGGAGTGGCGGCCGACGACTCCGAAGTCGTGCTTGTCGTCACGCTGAACCTCCCGTCGCGTGGCCGCGGACGGCGAGCGCCAGAGTGGCGTCGTCCGGAAGTTGGCCGGCAGACCGCGTGGGGCGGTCCTGGACCAGGTCGGCGACGACGATGCCGACCACCTCGTGCCTGCCGTCCGCGCACGCCTCCGCGATGCCGGCGAGCTCCTCGGCGGTCCAGCTGTCCGCGCTGAGGACCACCAGGGCGCCGGACTCGGTGTCGCGGTCCGGCACGATCGGCCGGTCCACCGAAACCTCCACCACCCGCAGCGACGGACTCTTGGCCTCCGCCACGAGCTGCCCTGCGGCTCGGCGGGCGATCTCGTCGCCGTCCGGTACGACGACCAACAGCCGCTGGGCGCCCGGCAGTCGGTCCCTCAGCCGAGTGCACACCCGCCGGTAGCGGAGCCGCCTGGAGGCCTCGTCGCCGGACTTCTGCGGGGCCGGTGTGTCCCACGGGGTGTCGACGCCGAGGAGTCGGCGGATCCGGGCTCGTGAGCCCCCGCCTTCCGGCCGGTGCGCGCGCCGTTCGCCAGCCACGTCGACGGTGCCGAGGAGCGTCGAACCGAGCGCTGCGGCGATCTCGGGTTCGGTGCGCAGCCGGCGGTTCATCCGTGCGGCGACGAGATGGCCGATGACCGCGAGCAGGAAGAACAGCAGCGCTCCGCCGACGATGAGCTGCATCCTCGTCGGCGCCGTCTCGCCGGTCGGTGGGGCGGCGGGCCCCATGACGACCATGCCTGCCTTGTTGGTCGCCGGGTTGGCCTCGTCCACCTTCTTCATGGCCCCCTCCAGCGAGGTGCGCAGGTTCTCGAGCGCGGTGCGGGCCTGCACGCTCTCCACGGTCTGACCGGGGTCGGCCGCCTTGGCCAGGTCGCTGATGCGGCGGTTGGTCTCCTCGACCTGCTTCCGCAGCGCGTCGTTTGCCGTGGTTTTTACGGAGTCCGTGCCGCTGCCCGCGATCTGCGCGGTGTACTGCACGAATTGCTGGGCCACCTGGTCGGAAAGCTGCTGCGCGCGCTTCGGGGTGTCGGCCGTACCCGAGATCGTGATGATGTTCCCGTCGGCCGCCTTGGCGCTCACCTGGTCCCGCAGCTCGGTGCCGCTGGCGCCGGGCCAGTGGAGAGCATCGGCCGCGCGGTCGACCACCGCCGAACTGGTCGCGAGGTCCACCTGGGTGAGCAGCTCGCGCTCCTCCCACAGTCCCGGCAGCAGTACTGGTGACGATGCCGTGTAACGCGGTGGGAACACCACCACTGAGGCGCCGTAGCCGACCAGCGCACCTACGACGGCGAGGACGGCGAGGAGCCGCCAGCGCCGACGGAATATCCGCCCGATGGTGACCAGGCGTATCGTGTCCTCGCTCAACTGCGCTGCCTCTTCCTTGTGCGGACCGGGTCGCCCGCCGACACCGGGGTGTGGTCACGGCAGGCGGCGGCGTAGGCGGCTAGCAGCGACGCTTGCGAGTTCTGCCAGGAGAGCGGCCCGCTGATCCGCTCCTGGCCGATCTTGCCCATCCGGGCCCGCTTCTCCGGATCGTCCAGGAGCAGCGCGACGAGCTCGGCGAATTGGGCCTCGTCGTTGGCCGGCGCGTAGACGGCGGCGTCACCGGCGGAGACGCGCGCCTCCTTCAGGTCGAACGAGACGATCGGCCGGCCCATCGCCATGTACTCCAGGACCTTGTTCATGGTCGACACGTCGTTGAGCGGATTGCGCGGGTCGGGAGAAAGGCACACGTCCGCGGTGGACAGGTAGCGCACCAGGTCGGCGTCCGGAATGCGTCCGGTGAACTGCACCTGCTCCGTGAGACCGAGCTGCCGGGACAGCTCCACCATCGCGTCGAAGGCGTCGCCGGAGCCGACGAACACCGCATGCCAGTCGGTCCGCCCGAGCTCGTCGCGCAGCTTCGCGAGGGCCCGCAGGGCGTAGTCGACGCCGTCCTGGGGGCCCATGACACCGAGATAGCACAGCAGATGAGGCTTGCCGCGCTTCAACTCCGGCTCGGGCGGCACTGGTTGGAACCGGTCGATCTGGGGTGCGCTGCGCACCACGAACACGTCCTGCGGCCGCCGGCCGCCACGGCGCACCGCGACGTCCCGGTAGCTCTCGTTCGTGGCGAGCACGATGTCCGCGGCCCGGTAGGTCCTCCGTTCCAGCGCGCACACGCCGCGGTAGAGCAGATCCTTGCCCCGGTCGAACCGGGAGAGGTACAGCTCGGGCACCAGGTCGTGCTGGTCGAAGACGAATCGCGCGCCGTGCCTCTTCAGCCACAGTGCCGGCAGGAACAGCAGGTCGGGCGGGTTGCAGGCGTGGACCACGTCGACCGGGCCGACCTTGCGGGCCAGCCGGGTCGTGTGCCACAGCGCCGATCCGTACTCCTTCAGGTAGCCGGCCGGTCCTCCGGTGGCCGCGCGCAACGGGTAACGGTGGATCCGCACCCCGTCGATCTCGGCCTCCGCCTCCGTGTCGCGTTTGGTGCCCTGCGGGCAGATGACGTTCACCGTCCAGCCCGCGTCGCGCAGCGTCGTGCACTCCTGCCACACCCGCCGGTCGAACGGCACCGACAGGTTCTCCACCAGGATCAGCGCGCGCCGGTTCGACCCGTCGCCGCTGGTTGCGTCACCAAGCAAGGCCTATGTACCCCGGTTCGGTCCGGCGCGCCTCGGCGTCGGGAAGGCGGATGAGGTCGACGATCACCGGTCCTTCGCCATGGGGCAGCGCCGACAGCACGGCCGGGTCCCTGGTTCCGACCAGGCACACCTCAGCGTGCTCGATCACCTCGTCGACGGACTCCGCGAGCAGCTGCGCGAGGTGCGGCAGCCGGTTCTCGATGTACTCGCGGTTCGCGCCGAGCAGCCGGGAGAGGCTCACGTTGGCGTCGTAGATCCGCAGGTCGTAACCCTTGCCGAAGAGCCTCTCCGCCAGCTCGACGAGCGGGCTCTCGCGGAGGTCGTCGGTGCCCGGTTTGAAGGACAACCCGAACAGGCCCACCCGGCGCTTGCCGGTGTGCTCGACCAGCTCGACCGCGCGCTGCAGATGGTCGGAGTTGGAGGGCAGCACGTGGGCGAGGATGGGCACCGAGACGTCGGCCCGCTGCGCCGCGTGGACCAGGCTGCGCAAATCCTTGGGCAGGCAGGAGCCACCGAAGGCGAAGCCGGGCCGCAGATAGGCGGGGCTGATGTTCAGCTTGCGGTCGGCCAGGAACACGTCCATCACCTGGTGCGAGTCCACCCCGAGCGCCTGGCACACCGCGCCCAGCTCGTTCGCGAAACCGATCTTGAGGCCGTGGAACGCGTTGTCCGCGTACTTGATCGCCTCGGCCGTCGGGACCGGCACCCGGAACACCTCGCCGGGCAAGCCGTCGTACAGCGCCATCACCGCATCGCCGCTTGCCGGGTCGAGCTCGCCGATGACGGTCTTGGGCGGGTCGAAGAAGTCCCGCACGCTCGTGCCCTCGCGCAGGAACTCCGGGTTGACCGCGACCCCGATGTCCACCCCGGCCGTGCCGCCGACGTACTTCTCCAGGATCGGTACCAGCAGGTTCAGGCAGGTGCCCGGGAGCATGGTGCTGCGGAACACGACGGTGTGCCGCCCACCCCGCTCGGCCAGCGCTGCGCCGATCTCTTCGGTGACCCGCTCCAAGTACGTGGTGCACAGGCTGCCGTTGGGCTCCGACGGCGTGCCCACGCAGACCAGCGACACCTCGCTGTCCATGATCGCCTCGCGGACGTCGCCGGTGGCGCGTAGCGCTCCGGTCCGCACGACCTCGGCGATGAGCTCGCCGATCCGCTCCTCGACCACCGGGGCCTTGCCGTCGTTGACCAGGTCGACCTTCACCTGGTTCACGTCCACCCCGATGACCTCGTGACCCATGCTGGCCAGGCACGCGGCCGATACGCAGCCCACGTAGCCGAGCCCGAAAACGCTGACTCTCATGACCCGTCTCTCCCCCCAGGCAGGCCCTTGTGGCCTGCGGTCCCCCAAGTCAGGCCCTTGTGGCCTGCGGTCCGCGCGTCGGCCGGACGACGCCCCCCGCGCATCAGTAGGCCCCCTGCCCATGGAGCACCGCACGCATCGTCTTCCACAAGATCACCGTGTCGAGGGCGAGCGACCAGTCCTCCACGTACCGCAGGTCGAGGCGGACCGCCTCCTCCCACGGCAGGTCGCTGCGTCCACTGATCTGCCACAGGCCGGTGAGCCCGGGTTTGACCAGCAGTCGCCGACGGATGTCCGGGTCGTACGCGGCGCACTCCTCCGGTAGTGGAGGCCGTGGACCGACGAGCGACATCGAACCGGTAAGTACGTTGAGAAGTTGCGGGAGTTCGTCGACCGAGTAACGGCGCAGTACTGCTCCCACCCGGGTCACTCTCGGATCCCGGCGGACCTTGAACAGCAGCCCTGCGCCCTCGTTGCGGTCGGCGAGCTCGGCACGTGCCCCGTGCGCCCCGGAGACCATCGTGCGGAATTTGAGAATGGTGAACTCGCGGCCGTCCTTGCCCACCCTGCGCTGGCGGTAGAAGGCCCCGCCCCGGCTGTCCACCAGCACGAGCAGCGCGACAAACACCATCAGCGGCGCGAACAGCATCAGCAGGACCGCCGCGCCCACCCGGTCGACGACCCCCTTGATCGCCCGGCGGCCCCCGGTGAAGGTCGGCATGCTGACCCGCAGCAGCGGGATCCCGAGCACCGCGTCGACGTGCAGCCGCGGGCCGGCCACCTCCATCAGCACAGGGGCCACGACCATCTCGGCATCGCTGCCTTCGAGGTTCCAGGCCAGCCGCTGCAGCCGGTCCGGCGTCCAGTGCGGGTCCGGTGTGACCGCGACGACACGGTAGCCGTCGTGGCGGACGTGCTTGGCGACGTCCGCCAGTCGGCCGACGACCGGGACTCCGTCCAGTTGGTCACCGTCGAGCCCGCGACCGTCCGTCGTGCACACCGCCTCCACCCGCCAGCCGATGTGCGGGAACTTGCGGGTTCGGGTGATCAGGTCGCGCACGGTGACCGAGCTTCCGGCAGCGAGCACCGGTCTCAGGCACCGCCCTTCCTTCCGCTGTTTGTGCAGCCAGAGGCGGAGCAGATACCGCGCGGTCATGGTGACGAGCGCGATCGCGGGGATCGCGACGAAGATCCAGAGCTTGATGTTGCGCGAGGTGAGGGCTATCCCGCCGAGCGCCAGTACGACGGTCGCCGCGAACAGTGCGCGTCCGAGCCGGCGGAATTCCTCGGCACCCTGGCCGAGCACGGCCGGAGCCCACGACCGGCTCACCGCAAGCGCTCCCAGCACCAGCAGCTCGGTGCCGAAAGCGAGAATCCCCCACTTCTCGTGCCAGTTGGCCGCGTCCCGGGCCCCGAAGAAGTTGCCTATCGCCGCCACCACCACAGCGGTGGCCACGGTATCGCTGGTGATCACGATACGGCGGTACCGCTGCTCCCAGTCGTTCGCGGGCTGGCTGATTGCCCCGTTCGCCAGACGCCCACGCGCCGACGGAAAAGGGCCGACTAGTCCCCCCTGCCGCACAGAACCCCCCAGGTCCCCAGTCGTTCGACGTGATCGCCTGACACCGTTCCTCCCCCCGGGAGGCCCCCGCCCCCCGCACGCTTCCTCCCCCCGGGTGCCGCGCTGTTCCTCCCCGCGGGAGGCCCCCGCCCCCGCGCATGACATCCCGGCTACTTCAGCGCTACTTCAACAACCCGCCCCGGCCGCAGCGGACTCGCATGTCCGGCCAGACTCTCGAGCTGCACGGGAACCCGTCGAAACCTCGGGTGCTCCCCGCACCCAAAGCCCCTCTCGGGCTCCAAGAACTGATCACCCCCACGTCCGGCGCCAGAGACGCGGCTACTGGCCGTCTGCATCGCCGGACCCATAGATCATCATTTGTCGCCTCGTGTCCCAGCATGCGAAGCACGGTCAATCTAGACCATCGGGGCCCGTCTGAAGAGAGGGATGTGTGGAATTTGTGCTGGAGATTTGAAGCCGGGTCAATGGATCGGTGACCGCCTGCGGGTGCCTTGGCGACGGGAGACGTGCCTTGTGACCTGTGATGACGGAAGTTCTCCGGGCTGCCGGCACCGGCAGCACGGAGGCGTCCCGGCACTGCCTGCTGTGCCGCACTCAGGGCCTGTCCGGCGGACCTCGTCGGTGAGCAGCGCGGGCTCGCGCAGGCAGACGCCGAGGGCGACCCCGACCGGGTCGTCGCCGCCGACTCCACGATCGTGGGCGCTCACCAGCACGCCGCCGGATGCGGTCCTGACCGACAAGGCGTACTTCTCGCGAGCCATCCGAACTCACCTCGGCAGGCGAGCATTTGTGCAGTGGTGCCGCAACCGGCCGATCAGACCGCTGCCTCGCTGGTACGGGAGCACAACAAGACCGCGCCGAACACCGCACACCAAGCCGTCCCCGAACTCAAGATTCATTTTCGACAATCCGTGCCATGGAGTGCCGCGTACCACAAGCAGACGACCTCCCACGGCTGTACCCCTCCTGACCAGTGCTTCCGGACCAGTCACGGACCAAACCCCCGGTTCGGCCTTCGGGTACGCCACCTTGGCTGACGCGCTGCCACTCGTTCATGGACTGCTCGATGAGGCGGTACGCCTGCTCGCGAAGATGGATGGGAACAGGCCGCGTCGCACTTGCCGCGCGACGCTTGAGCGAGTGCGCCTCGTGCACCTCGCCGTGGTCGGTCCACTCCGAAGATGGATCACCGCAGCTGGCCGCATAGCCGCGAAGTACCCCTTCTCCACCGCCGTGTTGAGAGCTTCGTTGAACGCAGCCCTCTTGCGCCGGGCTGTCTCAGAGGTCCTGACAGAAGTGGTTGATCATGTGGCTGTTGGCTTGTCCGCTCGTTGGTCTGGCCGTGGGGAAACGTCAGTCGCAGCCGTGGATCGTGTCGGATGAACGGTGGGCGCTGATCGAGCCGTTGCTGCCCGAGCCGGGCCGAAGCTGGTCGAGGGACGGCCGAGGGTGCCGGACCGGCAGGCGTTGTGCGGGATCCTGTTCGTGCTGCACACCGGCATCCAGTGGGAGTACCTGCCGCGGGAGCTGGGCTTCGGTTCGGGCACGACCTGCTGGCGTCGGCCGGCCACGTGGAACGAGGCCGGGGTGTGGGACCAGCTGCATGTGCTGCTGCTGAAGAAGCTGCGGTCGGCCAAGCAGGTGGACTGGTCGCTGGCGGTCCCAGTCCGGTCGACCGCGCACCACGTCCTCACCGACGCCCAGGGCATCCCGCTCGCGGTGCCGCTGACCGGCGGCAACCGCAACGACGTCACCCAACTCCTGCCCCTGCTCGACAAGATCCCGCCTGCCGCCGGGGTTGTCGGCCGGCCCAGACACCGCCCCGTGATCGCGAGGCGAGGTGAGCCACACGGCTCCGGCCTGGGCGTCTTCCGGTACGTCGTCGAACGGACGATCGCCTGGCTGCACGGCTTCCGCCTGCGCGTCCGATGGGAGCGACGGGACGACATCCATGAAGCGTTCCTCGAGCTCGCCGCCTGCCTCATCACCTACCGACACGTCCGGCGCTTTGTCAGGACCTCTTAGGCCATCGTCCCACCGGCGCGTGCTCCGCTGGCGGCAGCACCAAGCGGGGGCAGTAGCGCCCTGGTCGCGGCTCATGCCAAGGGAGGTGTCTGCGGCGGAGTCTTGCCATCCCGCACAGAGCCCTTCGCCCCAAAGGGCCGCTCCCATGAACGCCGGTCCGGACGGCCCGAGGGCGACCGGATACAGTGCGCGAGACGGCAGCCTGGTCAGGGAGGGGAAACGTGACCGATACCAGCAACACCCGGCCCGCCGAGGGTGAGGTGCAAGCGCCGCGGCAGAGCCGACTGCACCGCCTGATGCGCTACCTCCCCCTGATCGCCCCCGTCCTGCTGTGGACCGTGCCCTGCTGGGTGCTCCTGCACAGCGGCCAGCACTGGCCGCTCCCTGTCACGCTGGTCGGCACCGCCCTGTTCGCCCTCGGCCTCATCGGTATGCCGCTCGCGATGGTGCGCGGCCACGGCCGGCGCCAGCAGGACCGGGCGGCGATCGTCGGTGACACCCTGCTGGGCTCCAGCTGGGTTCTGTTCACCTGGTCCGTTCTGCTCGGCGTCCTGCTGCGGCTCGCCCTGACCGTGGCCGGCGTCGGCGAGAGCCAGGACCGGGCCCGAATCGTCACCTGGGCCGTCCTCGGCACAACCGCCGTACTGCTCGCCTGGGGGTACGCCGAGGCCCGCCGCGTGCCGCGCGTGCGCCGACTCGACGTGCACCTCCCGCGTCTGGGTGCCGGGCTGGACGGCCTCCGCGTCGTCCTCATCACCGACACCCACTACGGCCCACTCGACCGCGCCCGCTGGTCCGCACGGGTCTGCGAGACGGTCAACACCCTGGAAGCCGACCTGGTCTGCCACACCGGCGACATCGCGGACGGCACGGCCGAACGCCGCCGCGCCCAGGCCGCCCCGCTCGCTACCGTGCGCGCCACCCGAGCCCGTGTGTACGTCACCGGCAACCACGAGTACTACAGCGAGGCCCAGGGCTGGGTCGACCTGATGGACGAGCTGGGCTGGGAGCCGCTGCGCAACCGCCATCTGCTCCTCGAACGCGGAGGCGACACCCTCGTGGTCGCCGGCGTGGACGACGTCACCGCCGAGTCCTCCGGCCTCGCCGGCCACCGCGCCCACCTCGCCGGAGCCCTGCACGGCGCCGACCCCGACCTGCCCGTCCTGCTCCTGGCCCACCAACCCAAGTTCATCGACCGGGCGGCAGCCGCCGGCATCGACCTCCAACTCTCCGGCCACACCCACGGCGGCCAGATCTGGCCCTTCCACCACCTGGTCCGCATCGACCAGCCCGCCCTCGCCGGCCTCAGCCACCACGGCACCCGCACCCACCTCTACACCAGCCGTGGCACCGGCTTCTGGGGCCCGCCCTTCCGCGTCTTCGCCCCCAGCGAGATCACCCTGCTCGTACTCCGCTCCCCGCAGCGGCCCCCCACGCCGTAGCACTGGGCGGGCCAACACATCCACTTGGAACAGTCCACGAGCCGAGGGGTCCGACGTCGACAGATGAACAGGCGCGTAGTAAGCGTTGTCCACTGCCAGCCACCAGGTCTGCCGTCGCCAGTTGCCGTCACCGAGTGAACGTCCAGCACGGCCTCTGGTGAGCGTGGTGAAGACGAGCGCATCAGGAGGCAGGCCGTGCATGTGGCGCTCAAGGGCTTCCAGGACGTGGGGTGGGAGCGGGACTTCGCGTCGGCTCTTGGCTGTCCGGTGTAGAAGCCGAGCAAGCACATGGTGCGCCAGACAACAGGGAGTCCATGCAGAACGCTCTGGGTCTGATCGAGCGTGAACCACTGCGGCGGTTCCGTGCCACCTGGGACGGAACAGGGAGCGTAGAGAACGCCTCCAAGGCGTTGGAGTCGGCCAAGGGCTACGACCTCGTTCGGCGCGGGGAGTTCCCGTGCCGCGTGATGCGCATCGGGCGTACGACACGTGTCGTTACAGCCTCCTTGCTCCGTGTGCTCGAAAGCGGAGAGCCGGAGTACAACGGTGTCCGCGTCGGACGCTGCATGCCGTAGTAGCCCGCCGCGCGAGGAAGCCCCGGCCGGAAGCACTACCGGAGTACGGCCCTTCGCCGTGAGCGGGGTGCAGATGAACTGGGTCAGTCCTCGTCCTGGGCGCGTCGGTAGAGCTTGGCGATGTCGTCGTCGAAGTAC
>NZ_JBIRXG010000040.1:0-48532 GCF_044388685.1 Streptomyces sp. NPDC020192
GGCCGTCGCGGAAGACGACGTTTTCCGGGCACACATCGTTGTGGCACAGCATCGTTCCTCCCGCCGGGTCGGCCAGGGATCGGGGCCACTCAGCGCATGCGTCAACCGCGATGGCCGCGCTGGCGTCGTGCAGGCGCCGCAACAGGCTTCCCACCGAGCTCAACGCGGTCTCGGTCATCACCCGGCGCGGAAACGGCGGTAGAGCGACGTCGCCCGGGATGAAGGTCAGCTGCTCGCGGCCGTCTGCGGTAAGACGGATCGGCCTCGGAGCCGCG
Organism: Streptomyces sp. NPDC020192; assembly: GCF_044388685.1. Lineage (NCBI taxonomy): Bacteria > Bacillati > Actinomycetota > Actinomycetes > Kitasatosporales > Streptomycetaceae > Streptomyces > Streptomyces sp. NPDC020192. The sequence continues at coordinate 276 of NZ_JBIRXG010000040.1, forward strand.
TCGAACCCAGTGGATCTTCCGCATCCGATCCAGCAGCGGGCTGGACCCTCGGGGATGGAAAACCACCAGCTCTCCACAGATCGCGCCAGTGCCATAGGCGTCAAGGAACGCCTTGAAGTCGCTCGGCAGCGCCGAGCCCACATAGTCCTCGACCTCGGCCCAGTCGTCCGGGGACGGCTCCCACCCCCGTCGGGTCAACTCACGACGTTGATCGCTCGCGACTACGACCAACAAAGCTCACAAGTGGGCTGGCCGTCGCCGCGGAGCGCGTCGGCCAGGGCCTGAGCCTGATTCAGAGTGATGCCAAGGGCGATCGGGACCTGGCGCGGGCTGTAGCGGGAGGAGCAGACGGGCACCGGATTGTCCCCGGCCACCGTCCAGAACGGTTCCACATGCCGGTCGTCCGCCTCCGTCCCGAGCAGTTCCCGCGCGAACCGGAGGGCCACGTCTCCAGGTATTCCGCAGTTGGAGAGGGCTCGCGCCACGACAGTCCACGCCTCCTCTGGCGTGGCCGAGTCCCCGAGCATGGGCAGCAGGAGCAGCAGGCGTTGTGCCGGATCGACGAGACCCCCGGTGTCCGACGCGCTCTCCGGCACGCTCGCGGCGATGGCGGTCAGCTCCGCCCAGGACAGTCCGGGGCCGGCCGACTCGGGGCCGCACTGCCCCAGATGCCCGAGGCGGCCCCATGCAGGGTGGCGTATTGCGAACTCGACGGTGTTCTCGTCCTCGAAGTTGGCATACACGGCGAAGGCCGTGTGTCCGCCGCCGAAAGGCACGCGGAGCACGGGCCACGGCTGCTCGGCATCGCTGAGGCGTTCCAGCATCGCCTCGTACGCCGACGGCGTGACGCCGTACTCATCCGCATCGGCGGAGAGGTCACCCATCGTCACCAGCAGGTGGACGAGCCAGAAGGCCGGTTCGCGGGCGAGTTGCTCACTCGCGACCAGCTCGAAGTCCAGGTACTCCGGGATGTCCACGATCTCCGCGGTGTCGCTCATACCGGGAGAGTATCGGGCCGTATCGACTCCCAGCGGTGGCCTGCAGCGCCCCTCCACAGGGCCGTCGGACATGGTGGTCGCTGCTCGGCGAGGCCGAAGGTCTCCAGGTCAGGCTGGCTCGCGCCGAGGAGAAGCTCCGCCAGCTCGATGGGGCCACGGGCAGCATACGGCCGTGGACCTTGGCATCCCCACTACGCGTGATGATCGATGAACCCACGAAGGTGGACTGCCGCGTGACCCTCACCCAAGATCGAGAACAAGTTCAAAGAAGCGCGCATCAAACGCCCTTCAGAACACGATCAAGTGCCGCGCGGCCTACAGGTCCCCAGTTCGGCTTGCCGCCGGGAAGGCCCCGATCTCCGTTCTGCCCCATGAGCATCAGAAAGAGGCTCTTCATCGCGGCCAGCCCGCGGGCGCGCCGGATCGCTGCCTTGTCTGCATGCGCGTACATGTCGAAGAACCGTGAGGCCGTGCCCGCGGGAAGCAGCACCCATGCGGCGGCGAGGTCCCACGCCGGATCGCCGGCGAACATGTCACCGAAATCGACGATGCCCGAGAGCGTTCCGCCCGAGACGACGACGTTCGCGGGATGGAGGTCGCCGTGCACCCACACCGGCGGGCCCTCCCACGCGTGGGCCGCAACGGCGTCGTCCCAGACGGCCCGGACGTCGGCAGCGATGTCGTCGGGGGCAACGGCCTGGAAGAAGTTCTCGAAGCCGTCCGTGCAGTTCCTGGGATGGGCACCGCGGTCCGTAGCGATCGGCGCCTCGGCGGGCGCCTCCACATGGAGCGCCCGGAGGAAGCCCGCCAGCGTGTCGGCCGCGTGGGCGCCGCGGCTGATCGAGCCGTGGTCCAGCGGCTCGCCGGGAACCCACGTCATCACGGTCCAGTGCTTGGGGAAGCGCTCGGACGGTTCGCCGAACCGCACCGGAGTCGGCACCGGGAGCGGCAGGCGCGGAGCCAGCACGGGTAGCCACCGCCGCTCCTTGAACTGGAGCTCCGGGGTGGGGTCCATGCGCTGCATGCGCACGGCCAACTCGTCCCCGAGACGCCACATTTGGTTGCCCCAGCCGCCCGCCACCTCGCGGATGGCCAGCCCCGCAAGGTCTGGATGTTGCTCCTGCAGCAGGTCGCGGACCAGGTCTGCGGTGATCTCGATCTCGATGTCGGTCATGCGAAGTCACAGTACTGAGGCGGCATGCGGAGGAGTTCTCGCTCTCCGGAACATCTGGCTGTGATCCCTCCGACACCACCAATTCGGTTTCAGAGAGCTACAGATCAGAGGCTTTGGGACGGAATAGGGTCTCGCTGCTGATGTCGTAATCTCACGGGCCGTGTCGTACCGATGTCGTGTACGACATCACCGTGAAGTTAAAGCGTGTTGGGTGCTGCTGCTCAGCGCCTCGTCTCGTACCTGGTCAGGACCACGCCGCCGGGAAACGTCCGCGTCTCCACCAGGTTCAGGTTCACCCAGCTTTCCAGCGCGGTGAAGAACGGCGTGCCGCCGCCCACCAGGACCGGATGGGCGGCGATCACGTACTCGTCGATCAGCCCGGCGCGCATGGCCGCCCCGGCGAGCGTTGCGCCGCCGATGTCCATTGGGCCGCCGTCCTCGGCCTTGAGCCGGGTGATCTCGGCGATCGCGTCGCCGGTGACCAGGCGGGTGTTCCAGTCGACCTTGTCGATCGTCGAGGAGAACACCACCTTCGGCGTGTCCCGCCAGTTCCGCGCGAACTCGATCTCCGCCGGGGTGGCGTTGGGCTGCTGGTCGCCGGTCGGCCAGTAGGAGCTCATCGTCTCCCATAGCTTGCGCCCGTACAGCGACAGGCCACTCGCCTGCTCGTGGTCGAGCCACCACTGGAACAGCTCGTGGCTCGGCGGTCCGCTCCAGCCGATGTCGTCGCCGGCCGCGGCGATGTAGCCGTCCAGGGTCAGGTTCATGCCGTAGATCAGTTTCCGCATGGCCCAGCCTTCCGTCCGTGGGTGTCCGGCGTATAGACCAGCGCGGCGCGGGAAACTCATCGGTGCGCGATCTGGGCTCGCCGGTAGTCCGCGTGCTCGGGGTGAGCAGGCTCCAGTCGTGGTGCTGGGCTGCTTGGAGGCACTGCGTGAGGTGAACGTGCAGCGCGGCGTGAGCGTCGACGGGGTGCTCTTCCACGGCCATCTGCTGAACGGCGTCGGCCGGGAGCGGTGCTGCATACGTTGGGTTCCGGCGTGCTGCCCGACGCTGTTCGGCAGCACGGATGGGATGGACTCCCGGAAGCGTTCTACCTCGCGCAGACCCGCGGCATGAGCGGCCTTGCCGCCGGGGCTGATGGTCTTCGCCCGTCGGCCTTTGGACTTTTTGTCCTTCGGCCCGCCCTGGTCCCCGCTCGTCAGCTGGACGCGCTTGGACGAACCGTCCCGACGCTGCCTTCGGCCGCTGGTCATGCCCACACGCTACCCACGCCAGATCCGAAGCGTTCACCGGCCATCAGCCGCGAAAGATGGCCTGCGGAGAGTCCGGTGCGGGTGGCCAGGGCTCTCAGGCTGAACCCGGAGGCGCGTTGGAGCACGCCCCGACCACGCACTGACGCATGGAACGCGCCGTTGGACGTGCGGATTCAAGGGAAATCCCCACGACCCGGCGCGGTGATGGAGACCCGCCCGCGTCCGCGGTGATCAGCAGACGGGTAGCGGCCGGGTAGTCGTGCCGGCCCCGGGCCTGCCACCACCGGCGAATCGAGGCGACCGCGAGCGCGGCCGTGTCGTGATCGGTGCCGACACTCACCCAGCCGGTATTCGCGGCGATGCCGTAGATCCCGTGATGTAGGCGCACACCCGGATCAAGGTCCACGGCCTTCTTCCGGCCGCCACCGGGCCTGCGTATCCGGCCCAGAGGCTCCTCGCCGGCCACCAACTCGTTTACGCCCTTGCGGACCGTCGTCTCGCTGATTTGGGCCGCCCGCGCGACCGCCTGGATACCGCCGTGCCCCAGGATGCGGGCCTCTGCCGCCATCACCAGCCGCCGCTGCCGCTCGTCCAGATACGGGAACAACACCCCGAACTTCACAGCGAGTTGACCGCAGGCCTCATCGGAGACGCTTATATCACAATAACGAGCCGCATCACGGGAAGCAGCACGTTGATTCTCTGCGAGCCCTTACTGACTTCGGCTCGTCAGGGTGATGCTTTGTGAAGTCCCTTGACGCGGCCCATGTGGACGGCGAGTCCGCGCTCCAGCGCCTCAAGGGCCAAGCGGATAGGTGAGCGGCTGGTGAGGTCTTCCACTCGGTCGAGCCAGCGAGGAACAGCGCCGACCTGCGCGAGGAACTGGTCCGGGTCGGGGACGTCGGCGATCTCGCTGCTCACCGACTACGCCGCAACCCGGCAGCACGATGACCGGGTCCTCGCGCGGGGGTCGCACGGGTTGAGACCACGAGCAGCCCATGGCAGGCTCATGCCGCATGATCGATGAATTCGCGAAAGACTACCTGCACGAGGGACTGCGGCGGCACCGCAAGGCGCTGCTCTGGAAACTCGACGGCTTATCCGAATACGACGCCCGCCGACCTTTGACAGCGACCGGGACCAACCTCCTCGGCCTGGTCAAACACGTGGCCAGCGTCGAGGCCCGGTACTTCGGCGAGGTCTTCGACCGCCCTTCCCCGGAATCACTGCCCCGGTGGCAGGACCACGACGGCAGCGATCTGTGGGCGACCGAGGACGAGACCCGCGATCAGATCATCGGGTTCTACCGGCGCACGTGGGAACACTCGGACGCGACGATCAACGAGCTTCCCCTCGACGCCCCCGGCCACGTGCCGTGGTGGCCGGAGCCCGACACGAAGCTGTTCGCCATCATGGTCCACGTCCTTGGCGAGTCCATCCGGCACGCCGGACACGCCGACATCCTGCGCGAGGGCCTCGACGGCCGGACCGGGTCATTCGCCGAACTCGAGAAGCAGATCGACGAGGAAGCCCGTGCAGCCTACTGTGCGAAGATCGAACAGGCCGCCAGGACGGCCGCACCAATCAAGGCTTACTGAGTTCCTGCTGCCCGCCTGCGAACCACCAGTACCGACGTGGCGCCCTTGCCGGAGCCGAGGTCGAGAATCTGCATCCCGGGATGCAGATCAAGGTCCCGGCATAGGTCCCCCAACAGCCACAACGGGTTCGGCCCCATGTCCAGGTCGAGCAACCAGCCGGGGTCATAGCGGGAAGAGCGCGGATAGCGGTCCGGGCGTACGAGATCACTCAAGGCAGTCACGAGCCGCGCCCAAGCCGATCATCTACCTGGGCACAACTCGACGATCTTTCAGCCGGGGAATGCGCTCAATTGGGGCCTCACTCTGCCGTGGTTCTGCCGCCCGCACGGCACTGCCCCCTGAGTCACAATGCACCCATGACCGATGATCAGTCCCCTGTTCCCACCCGTCCGCTGCTGCGCCGCCCCCGGGAAGGTGAGCTCATTGACGTCGCCGGAGTCGCGCACTTCTTCCGGCTCACCGGCGAGCACACGGGCGGGCGCTTCGCCTTCGAGGAGTTCAGCCTCGCCCCTGGCACCATCGGCGCCAGGCCACACGTGCACGAAGGACACGACGAGTATTTCTACGTCCTCGAGGGCGAGCTGACACTGCACACCGGCGACGGCGAGGTAACGGCCGGCCCTGGAGATCTGCTGGCCGCGATGCGCGGCACCCCGCACGGCTTCCGCAACGCAGGAGCGGTCCCCGCACACGCCCTGTGCCTCTACACCCCTGCTGGCTACGAAAACTACTTCCGCGATGTCCACGCCGCCGTGAGCGCCGGGGACGAAGCGACCGATGAGTTGCTGGCCGAATTCCGCAGCCGTTACCGGACCAGCTCCTACCCGGTTCCGTCGGACAGGCCCTAGTCCAGGATGCCGAGTGCCGTGTCCGGTCGGCAGTGGGGGCAGGGCCGGTACCTGACCGCGCAGTGCGTCAGTGCCTGGTGCCGGGTCGCCGGGCGGCATCGCCCGCCGTTGGTGGCCGCCCAGCAGCCGCCTACGTGTACGGCGTCGACGTTGCTGCGGTTGAGCCCGTACCGGATCAGTAACTCCGGCTCCGTCGGCCGGCGCTCCTCGCCCTGCCGTCGTTCGCGCTCGCGGCGTTCCTCGTCGGCGATGCACCGGTCGATGAGGGCCAGCTGCCGCGCGGGCTGCTGCTCGACGACGCGGCGGGCGAACCGCAGCATGTCCAGACGCGAGGTCGGCTGGTTCACCTGCCCGCTCCTGTGGCTGGGCGCGCTACTTGGTTCTGGCCGCCCTTTCGTGAGCGATACGTGGGCGGCAGGCCCCTCTTGTACGCAACCAGGCGTACTCGAACAGGCCGAGACTGCGACGATGATCCACATGACTAACGCAAGTGACTCTGCAGCCCCCGCCGGGGACGTAGCGGAAGCCCTCTTCACCCTCTCCGGCGGCGTCGGCTCAGAGCCGGTCCCTGTCCTGACCTACCCCGCAGGAGCGGATCGTCTCGCCCGGCGCGAGGCCCTGCGCCCGGTGTACGAGGCGATCGTGGCGCGTATCGGCACGCCGACCCTGCTCGGCGGCGCCGTCAAGGGGCCAAGCGTGCGCTGGTGCACCCCTGAACGGGTCCTGCTGCTCTCCGGCGACCACACGCATGCCGAGCTGTCGGTGCACGACGCCGATGACTTCGAACGTGACGAATGGCGGACCTTCGACCGGACTCACCCCGGACGCGACGGGCAGCCACACGGCTTCGACGCGCTGCCCTACATATGGCAGCTCGACCGCAAGGGTCCTGGATTCGCTCCGCCGTCGACGTACAACGGCGTGATGGTCGCCGGTAACTGGGATCATGCGGTCACGGGACTTGAGCTCATGCTCGCCGCGTGGGTGGAGCAGTATCCCGTGCAGGCACCAGGGGACTGGATCGGCTTCAATCTGTGGACCGCCCGCGACTGGGGCCGCGACATGATCGTGTCGTACTCACCAGCCGACCACGGACGCGAGCTGGCCGTGGGCATCCATGACCGGGGCACCGAACAGACCGAGGAGCGACAGGCACGGATGCGCGAGCGCGGATGGCGCATCCAGGAGGACCACCAGTGGTGGCGTACCGAGTTGCCGGAAACGGATCCTTACGCACCCCGGCTGCTCGCCGAGCTCACCATCGCCGAGTGCCGCGCCCGCAAAGCCACCTGTCCGGACGAACTGAAGGCACACGACATCAGCGCGGGCGACGACGGCGAGCTGTGGCTCACCGGCCTGGGCCTACGGACGCACCCCTCCCGCGGGGAGCACTATTGACCCCGAGCCCACCGCCACGGCGCGCCGTCGGCAATGGCCGGGCCCACCGCGCGATGGCAGGGCATGGCCGGTGCGGCCCTTGCCGACGGCTGAAGAGCAGCGCGCAAGGCCGGTTGCAACCCTGAATCTGGCTCTGTCCGCAGTTTCGTGAACCCCGTTCAGAAGGACCGGTAGATCCCCTGTCCACACGGTCCTCTCTCATCAGTGTGGTGGCCGCCGGCAGCGCGAGGCTTTCGGCCTGCATGGTTGTACGGTCGGCGAGTAAGACAACGGCCAGGTTGTCGTCGCCGCACACCGCAGTCAGCACCTCGTCGACGGTCGCCTCCGCCCAGGCCGGATCGTCGATGAAGTGGACGTGCGCCTCGTGCTGCCTGTCTCCTCAGCGCGTACTCGGAGCCGTCGATCTCCTCGATGGGAAGGTCGCCCTCCCAGGCGTCCTCGTACCACCTGCCGGAGACACGGCTGATGAAGAGGAGCGCGCGTTGGCCCACGGCGAGTGACCGCTGGCCCCAGTGGGTCGGTTTGCCGACGAAGCGGATCTCCGATCCCACGTTGCCATCGAAGACCCGTGCCGAGTACACCTCTTCGACGATCGCGGTGAACTGCTGCGGGGCAGGCGAACCAGTGATCACCACCCTGATCAGATCGTTCCGCTCTACCTTCTCCTGCAGAAAACTCATGGGCCGATTGTCATCCTTGCCGATGGCCGGCGAAGGACCATCCGAGGGCCGGCATTGTGCCGCTGGTTGCCGCTGACCCGCGGCGATCAGACTTCCCTGTCACAAACTGGCGTTGGTCAAGGTTGGGTGGCAACCGGTCAAGGTTCAATGGCGGAGGACACCTGTCCGCTCCTCTCCGCGCTGCCGTGTCTTCGCCTGCCGAAAGATTCGAACACGTTCTCTAGTCTGAGTATGCACCGTGTAGAGCACCTCACCGACACCCAGGAGCGCGTGCTGCGCTGTATCCGGCAGGCGATCGCCGACCGCGGCGAGGCGCCGACCATGCAGGAGATCGGGGAAGCGGCCGGCATGCGCAGCCGGGCCAGCGTCCACTACCGGCTGGTCGAGCCGGAGACGAAGCAGGCGATCGTCCGTGAGCCGGGCCGGGCGAGAGGGATCCGGCTCGCATGGCCAGCCCGGGTGGCTACCACCTGATGCTCGCCACCCCCGAGCGGTCGGTGCAGCACGGCTGGTGGTGGAGCGAGGACGTCGCCCGCGACAAGTTCGACGACTGGGTCCGCCTGTACCGGCGCACCCTGTCCGACGCCCGCGTCACCCTGTCCGACGAGGACAGCGGCGTCGTCCTGGACTCATGGCCCGACCAGCGGTAGGTCCCCGTGCGTTCCGGCTCCGATCCCGGCGCCATCCCTGACGACGTCTGGCGGGTCAGCCCCAGCTGCTCGGCCACCAACGGACGCAGCGTGGTCTTCCGGGAGCCCTGGGGCCGCCGAGGAGGACCAAGCGGGGGAGGGTTAGCGTGCTGACGTGATCACCATGAACTGGGACGGCGTCACCGACCGCGAGCGATTCAACGGATGGTACCTGGACGAGCGGGACCAGTTCGCGGACATGGCCCGGGACGCCGACTGGAACGGTCTCTTCCAGGTGCTGGGCAAGAATCCGGGGTGGGCCAACCTCCCCCGGCCCGGCAACCGCAGCGGCTTCACCGCGCTGCATCAGGCGGCCTGGCACGGCGCGGACTTCTCCGTCGCCTCCAGGCTGATCGCGCACGGCGCCTGGCGGACGCAGCGCACGCGGGACGGACGGCGCGCCGTCGACGTCGCGCGGAGGCGAGGGCACACGCATCTGCTGGAGCTGCTGGAACCAGTCGCGGTGCGGCAGCTTCCCGCCCCTTCGGGCGCACTGGAGCGCCACTTCCACTCGCTGTTGCGGGAGACGACCGGCCGCTGCTTCGAGGAGATCGAGCACCTGCTGCCGCCGCTGTCCCCTCTCACGGAGGGGCCGTCCGTGAAGATCTTCTTTCAGGTGATCGGCATGATGGGCGGCTTTTTCTATCACCTCGAACACGACTACGTGCATGTGAACGCCAGCTCGCGGATGGACTACGGCGGCGGAGAGCACTACCGGGTGACGCCTCAAGGATGTTCCAAGATCGACAATACGCGTGTCTGATTCACCCGTGCGGGTGGCCGGAAGGAACGTACATGTCCTGTCTCAGACAAGTCCGGGCATCGTGCCACGTTGACCTGGCCGACACCGGCTTGGTACTGGACAGCGGACCGGTGTCCCAGCTTGTTCCTCCGTTCGGGGCGGTGGAAACGCCGGGAGGGAAACGGGTGGCGAGGGCGCGATCAGATGTGCCCGCGGGGAGCGTTCGGGGCGGAGAACCCCAGGTGGGTGGGCTGGCGGGAGCAAGGGCGCCGACCCGGGCACCAGGGGTGTGATGTCTGGTGTCCGGGCCGGCGGTGCGCGCTTGGCGCGTGGGTTGTCGGAGAATGGGATGGGAGTACCCCGGCCCGATTCCGGCGGGCCGGGGCCTCGTATTGTGCTGTCGGCTTCGGGTCAGTCCCAGCCGCCCTCGCCGCCCCAGTCGCCCTCGCCGCCCCAGCCGCCTTCGCCGCCCTCACCGCGGTCGCCGCCCTCACCGCGGTCGCCGCCCTCACCGCGGTCGCCTCGGTCGTCGTGGTCGCAGACCACGCGGAAGCTGGCGATGACTCCGTTCTTGACCTTCACGCCGTCCTCCATCTTCTCGTGGTGCTCGCCCTTCTCCTCGTGCTCGCCCTTCTCGTGGTGCTCGCCCTTCTCCTCGTGCTCGCCCTTCTCGTGGTGCTCGCGCTCCTCGCAGTTCTCGTGCTCGCCCTTCTCGTCCTCGTCCTTGAATCTCGGGCAGACGCCGTTGGAGGAGCTGTGGGGGCCGACGGTGGCGATGGGGGCGCCGTTGTCGCAGACGGCTCCGCGGAAGACTTCTACGCGTTTGTGGCTGTCGTTGCGGATGTTGAGGGTCTTGGCGCCCAGGCCGCTGATGACGGTGATGCAGTCGCCGGGGTGGGCGGAGTAGGACCGCTCGTTGATCTCGATCCGGCCTCTGTCCTCGTGGCGCCGGCCTTCTTCGCGCCGGCCTTCGCCCCGGCCTTCGTTGCCCTTGCCTTCGTTGCCCTTGCCCTGCGCTTCGTTGTTGTTGGTCTTGTTCTGTCCGGAGTCGCCGCCGGAGGGCGCTGCCGAGGCGGCGGCCGGGGCGACGGCGGCCGGGGCCGCCTGGGGCGCCTGGGCGGGGGCCGCCGAGGCGTAGGTGATGCCGGTCACGGCGAGTGCCGCGGCGGCCGAGACACCTGCGGTCACCATGGTGGTACGAGCGAGCTTCATGTCGCTTCTCCTGTCTGGATATCTCGGAGATGCCGGCTCGTCAGCCGACTGCGATCAAAGTACTCACAGCTGTCATATCCGGTCATATTGAAAGCTGTGCGGCAGGGGCCGATCGGGGGATATACGGCCTTGCCTGCTGCCCTGTCAGAATGTGAAGCGACCCGAGGACCAGGCAGATTGAATGACCATTAGCCTCCCTGGATGATCTACTGACGCCTGCTCACCCCTTGCCTGCCGCGTGTCGCTACGAAAGCCATGACCGATCCGTGTTAAGAGGGCGGCAGCGCCAGAGCCTGCTTGTCGTGCAGCCCGGCACGTGAGCCGGCCCTCCCGGGGATGCCGGTGTCGTCGGCCTTGTGAATCTGTGCGGTATGTGTGTCCTGGCCTGGGTCTGTGCAGTTGAACTGGACGGGACCTCGCGATCATCACTGCCGTCACCATGGCAACCCGGCGGTCAGGCAGAACCTGCCCAGTGTCGGCCGAAGATCTGCCCAACCGTCTCCCACCGCAACAGGCCTCCGGCGACGCCTTCGGCCGCCAGGAGCACACGCGGGAGCCAGAGCGCCTCCTGGTGGAGGTCACGGCCACAGACGGTGAGTCAGCTTCCGACGCCAAACGCGGCAACCGCATCTGGCTGGAGACGGCCGCGGACAGGTGAATCTGCGCACGAACAACCTGGTTGAGTTGCTCCATCGCCTTGCCCCGGTGTGAAGCCGAACCTGGACCAGTCCCCTGACCACATGTCTGTCCACGCGGCCTCTTACGACCTCGTCACGGTTGGCCGTGGCTCAGCGTTCAGGTAGCTCGTTGAACGGGGCATGGTGGGGGCTGGGGCGCGTGAGCTGATCGTGGCGGAGTACCGGGTCACCGGGTTGTCGCCGACGGTGATCGCTGGACTCGTCGCTGAGGAGAGGTCCGACTACCGCCCGGCCGAGCGCAATGCCCGGCCGCTTGCGGGCGGCAGGTCTGCATAACGTGGATGCGCGCGTACGGCGCCAACTCCCCGGCCAGCACCACACCGAAGCAGTTGGGAGCACGATGTTCGACACCGGTGACGTGGGCGTCTTCCTCGGCCTGGACGTCGGCAAGACCGCTCATCACGGCCACGGACTCACCCCGGCCGGCAAGAAGGTCTTCGACAAGCAGCTACCCAACAGCGAGCCGAAGCTGCGGGCCGTCTTCGACAAGCTGGCCGCGAAGTTCGGCACCGTGCTCGTCATCGTCGACCAGCCCGCATCCATCGGTGCCCTCCCGCTGACCGTGGCCCGGGACGCGGGCTGCAAGGTCGCCTGCCTGCCCGGCCTGGCGATGGCGGATCGCCGATCTCTAGCCGGGCGAGGCGAAGACCGATGCGAACGACGCCGCGGTCATCGCCGACGCCGCCCGGACGATGCCGCACACGCTGCGCTCGCTCGAGCTCACCGACGAGATCACCGCCGAACTGACCGTGCTGGTCGGTTTCGACCAGGACCTCGCAGCCGAGGCCACTCGCACCCCCCACCGGATACGCGGCCCGCTCACCCAGTTCCACCCCAGCCTGGAGCGCGTCCTCGGGCCGCGTCTTAACGACCCCGTCGTCACCTGGCTGCTGGAACGCTACGGCTCCCCAGCCGCCCTGCGGAAAGCCGGACGCCGCCGACTCGTCGAGGTGATCAGACCCAGGGCCCCACGCATGGCCGCCCGCCTGATCGACGAGATCCTCGACGCGCTCGACGAACAGACCGTCGTCGTTCCGGGGACCGGCACCCTCGACGTCGTGATCCCCTCCCTGGCCGCCGTCCACGAACAGCGCCGGGCCCTGGAAGCCCAGATCAAAGCCTTGCTCGAGGAGCACCCTCTTTCCCAGGTCCTGAGCTCGATGCCGGGGGTCGCGGTCAGGACCGCCGCAGTCCTGCTGGTCACCGTCGGCGACGGCACCAGCTTCCCCAACGCCTCCCATCTCGCCTCCTACGCCGGCCTCGCCCCGACAACGAAATCCTCGGGGACCTCCATCCACGGCGAACACGCACCACGAGGCGGAAACCGGCAGCTCAAACGGGCCATGTTCCTCTCCGCCTTCGCCGCCTTGCACGACCCCGCCTTCCGCACCTACCACGACAAATGCCGGGCCAGGGGAAAGACCCACACCCAAGCCCTGATCCGCCTGGCCTGCCAGCGGATCAACGTGCTGTTCGCGATGCTCCGCGATGGCACCTTCTACGAACCACGAGTCCCCGAACCGACCGTCGCACAAGCCCCTCAGGCTTGACCAAGGACATAGAGGCACCCCCCGCCCGCGGAACCGCCGGGGCAGAGCCGAGCCCGCCCCCTGTGTGTGTCCGGGCGGAGCGCTTTGTTTCGGGAGCTGTTGCACGGAGGACTTGGTGAATAGCCTGTGTCCCAGTGCTCCTGCACAGGCTTCTTGGCTGGACAGGGGCGGCCAGGCCACGGTGAACAGGAATTGCTGCTGTGACTGATACTCAATCCGCAGGTGCCCCGGTCGGTCACGAGCGCTCGCGCCTCGTGGATCCGCCGTGGCCGACCATCGCCTACATACCCGAGCCCATGGACGGCGTGCCGGTGCCCGCGCTCTCGGTGCTCGAGGACGGTTCCCGGACCTGGGACCGCAGCCGGAGACGGTTCGGGGAGCTGATCAGAAAGCACGCTCACCGCGAGCCTTCGGCCGGGGGTGACCAGGGCGACATCGTGGAGATCCTGTTCCCGGAGCTGGTGCACATGTGGGGGGCGGAGATCCTCCGCGGTGTGGAACGCGTCGCCAGGGAGAACCGCGTCGGGGTGGTGTTCTCGGAGCTCGGTTTCGACCGGGCGACCGCGGTGTACCTCGATGGCAGCGGGGGGCAGCGCGGGCAGGATGTGCTGTCGGTCACGTTCCTGCGGGAGGGCCAGCGGGAGCAACTGCGGGCCCAGGGAATCCCCTTCGTCGTGTTCGACCCGGCCGAGGAGCTTGCCGAGGACGTGCCGTTCGTGAGCGCGACGCACTGGAAGGGGGCACGGGCCGCGGTCGGGCATCTGGCAGACCTGGGACATCGGCGCATCGGCATGATCAGCGGGCCCGACCACTCGTTCTGCGTCGCCCGGGTGGCCGGGTACACCTCCGCGCTTCAGGAGGCGGGCCTCGGGCGGGAGCCGGATCTGTTCCTTCGCACCGAGCTGACCCGTGAGGACGGATATGCGGCGGCACGTGAGCTGCTGTCCCGTCCGGACCGGCCCACCGCCGTGTTCACCGCCAGCGACATGCAGGCCATCGGCCTCTATCAGGCCGCCCGGGAACTCGGCCTGTCGATCCCCCGGGACCTGAGTGTGGCGAGTTTCGACGACCTTCCCGTCGCAGCGTGGATGGACCCGCCGTTGACGACCGTGCGCCAGCCGCTGACGGCCATGGCCAGGGCGGCCGCGGAACTCGCCCTCGCTCTCGGCAGCGGCGAGGACGTGCCGCAGACAAGGCTCGACATCGCCACGTCACTGGTGGTCCGGGACAGCACCGCCCCGCCGGCGTCCTGAGCGACTGTCGCCGCAGTCGGCGGCACTGCCCGGCGGCGCACCGTGAACAGCGGTTCCCGTGCTACTTGGGCTCCTTGCGGGCTGCCCGCGCCGGGCGAGCCTTCGGCGGGGCGGTGCTGGCCCGGACGGTGAGAGTGGTGGCGATCTCGAGGCCGACCTGGCCCACCTCCTCGCCGCGGCCGAGCGCGAGAGCCAACTCGGTCGCGGCCACGGCCATTTCGGTCAGCGGCTGATGCACGGTCGTCAGCGGTGGTTCCACCCAGGCCGCGATGGGCAGGTCGTCGAAGCCGACGACGCTCAGGTCCGCCGGGATGGACAGGCCCAGCTCGCGGGCGGCCTGGTAGACGCCCGCGGCCTGGAGGTCGTTCGCGGTGAACACGGCGGTGGGCCGGTCGCCGCGGGACAGCAGGTCGCGGGCGGCCGCGTGTCCCTCCTCGCGGGTGAGCTGGGTCTGCACCAGCAGGTCGGGCTCGGCGGGGACGCCGGCCTCGGCCAGGGCGGCGAGGTATCCGGCCTTGCGGGCCAGGCAGTACGGGTGGTCCGGGCCGGTGATCATGGCGATGCGCCGGTGTCCCAGGCCGAGCAGGTGCCGGACGGCGGTGTGGCCGCCGCGGAAGTTGGTGGCGCCGACGAAGGGCACGTCGTCCGGCAGGTCGTTGATCGGGTGGATGACGACGAACGGGATGCCCTTCGCCTCCAGTTGATCGCGTTCCTTCTGCGAGAGCTGGGACACGGACAGCACGCAGTTGGGACGGCGCCTGACAGTGGCGTCGATGGACATGGGCTGGCTGTCGTGGAGCGCGAGCTCGGAGACCATGACGCCGACGCGGCTCCTGCGCGCCACCCGCTCCACGCCGCGGATGATCTCCACCGCCCACAGGCTCTCCAGCTCCCGGAAGACCAACTCCACCACGTTGGCGCGGTTGGCCACCGACTTCCGGTAGCCGTAACGGTTGATCAGTTCTTCGACGCGGGCCCGGGTCTGGTCGGAGACTCCCGAGCGACCGTTGAGCACCTTGGAGACGGTGGGGATCGAGACGCCGGCGGACTCCGCGATGTAGGCGATGGTGACGGAACCCGGCTTGTCGTCAGGAGAGCTCTGCTCGTCCGCCGTCGGCTCGCCCGATCCGTTGTCCGTCACGTTCGCCCCTTTCTCGACCATGGCTCCACCCGGGACCCGCCTCCTGGTACGGGAGGGACGGCTGCGACGCGCGAGCGTGCCTGCTGGGGTCATTCTGGCATCCCCGGCCCGGGGCGGAGCCCTCATGCTTCACCCGGTCGGCGTCGCAGGTCCCGCGGCCTTCTGCCCGCCGGTTTCCGGGACGAGCCGGAGCACGACGGCGGACGGCGCGGCGGGGAGGGTCAGCGTCAGGGCGGCGCTCTCCTGGTTCCACTGGGAGCGTGCCTGACTGGTGGAGGGGTACAGCACCTCCGCGCGTACGGCGGCGTCACGGAACCGCGGCAGCGGGAGCACGGTGGTGTCCTTCCCGTCCGGGCGGCGCCAGACAGTGAGGTAGGTGGTGGCCGGGGTGTGCAGGGCGAGGGCGATCCACGGGTCGTCCCAGGCAGGGAGTCCGAGCGGCCAGGTGGGCAGCGCGGTGGCCAGGTCGGCGCGCAGGGTCTTGTGCACGGCCACCGCCTCGGCGACCAAGTCCTGTGCGGCGGACGACAGTTCCGGGAGCCGACCGGACAGGTGAATCCGCCCGAGCAGGGCGTTGGCCATGGTGAATGCGACCTCGTCGAGGGTGTCCTCCGGCTGCGGGTAGGCCCAGACAGCGCCCTGTTCGGGGGTGACCGCGGTGGGCGCGGAGGCCGCGATCGGCGCGTAGAGCGCGAGGTTCTGCTGGTCGCTGGTGGACTGGAGCTGGAGCCGGGACAGCAGCGCGTAGTCGGTGCGCATGCCGCCGGAGGCGCAGTTCTCCAGGACCAGGTCGGGGTGGCGGTCCAGGACGCCGTCCAGCCAGTCAAGGTGGGCGCGGTTGTGGCCGAGCAGGCCGTCGGCGGCAGCCTCGCCCGGGTTCCCGCTGGTGCCCGGCCCGGGGTCGATGTTGTGGTCCAACTTGAGGTAGCCGATGCCGAGTTCGCCGACCAGGCGGTCCACCACCCGGTCGAGGTGGTCGCGTGCGGCCGGGTGGCGCAGGTCCAGGTGGTAGCGGCCGGTCTCGACGACCCGGACGCCGTCGCGGCGGAAGAACGCCTCCGCCGGCAGCGAGTGGGCCAACGGGCTGGTCACGCCGACGACTTCGGGTTCGAGCCAGAGGCCGGGGACCATCCCGAGCTGCCGGATGCGGTCCAGCACCTCGTGGATGCCGCGCTCCCCGGGGAAGCGGGAGGACGAGGGCTCCCAGGCGCCGACGCTGGTCCACCAGTTGCCCTCGTCGTCGTCGTACCAGCCGGCGTCGATGACGAAGTACTCGGCACCCGCCGCGGCGGCCGCGTCGATGTGGGGGAGCAGTTTGGCCGTGGTCGGGTCGCCCATCAGGCAGTTCATGTAGTCGTTGAAGATGACGGGCAGGCGCCGGTGGTCGGGGTGCGGTCGGCGGACGGCGCGCCGGTACCGGGTGAGCGCGGCGAAGGCCTCGTCGGGTCCTTCGACGCCGAAGGCGATCGCGACCGGGACGGTCTCGAAGGAGGCGCCGGGCTCCAGCAGCCGGGACCAGCCGTGCCGCCCGGCACTCGGGCCGGACAGGGCCAGGTATGCGGAGTCGTCGTGCTCGCCGCACTCCCAGTGCCAGCCCCCGCCGTTGTGCTCGATCTGCCACACCCACGTCCGGCCGGTCCGGCGGTCGGTCAGCCCGCCCATCGGCAGCCGGTCGCAGCTGGACCACGTGCCCTGCCCGGCGACGGCGAAGCCGCCCTTGCCGTACCGGTAGTGGACGCGGCCGCTGAGGACCGGTGAGCTGAGCCGCATCGGCCGGCGCTGCCAGCGGTACTCGGCGAGCCAGTCGTTCTCCGCCCACAGCAGGTCGGCCGCCTCGAGGTCCGCATCCGCGGTGAGGCCGCCCAGCACGAGGGAGGTGACGGACTCCAGGCGCAGGCTCCGGGTGCTCTCGTTGCGGATCACAACCTGGCTGCGCAGCGCCGGGACGCCGTCGGGGGAGCTGAGGACCACCTCCGCGGCCAGTCCGCCGGCCGGGTCATGGAGCTGGACGGTCAGCCGGTGCCAGTCGCCGTCCCGGGCTGCGGTGTGCCCGCGGTAGCGCAGGTCGGCGCCGATGACGGTGTCGATCACCCGGTGTCCGGACCAGTGGTGGCCGTGGTTGGTGGTGGTGGCTTCGACGAGCGGCAGGGGCGCTGCCGCGGGCGGTTCCGCGGGCAGTTGCCCGGGGACGCCGATCCTGCGCAGCCGTGGCGGGCCGTCCGGGTCGGTGTCGATCTCCAGGTGGAGGGCATCGTGGCCCCAGCGGATGGTGGGGGATTCTTCGGTCACGGGGATTTCCTTTCCGGAGGAACGGTCAAGGGTGGCAGGGGAGTTCAGAACCTTCGGAGTACGGCGCAGCCGCCGGGCGGCAGTTCGCTGACCCCGGTGTCGGTCAGCAGGTCGTGGCCGGGGTCGGGCAGCGGCACCGTGTCGCGGCGGTGGTTGAGCAGGAACTGCCAGGCGCGTCCGTCGACGGCGTGGCGGGTCACTGCTTCCACGTGCTGAGGCAGGCCGGGCGACTCCGGTTCGAGGGAGGCTTCCGCGGCCAGCCGCTGGACCAGGGCGGTGTAGGCCGCCTCGTCGAGCCGGGTGGACAGGTACCAGCCCTGGCCGGAGCCGAACCGGTGGCGGGTCAGCGCCGGTCGGTCCGTCAGCATGCCGTGGGTGTAGCGGGCGAGGGTTTCGGCGCTGTCGGTGCGCAGGCTCTCGGACCAGGAGCCCGCCTCGGTCCCGTCGGACAGGACGATGCGCTCGCCCCGGCGCAGCGGCCGGTGTTCCTCGACCCGGACGCCCAGCGCCTCGCGGAGCGGCTGCGCGGGATAGCCGCCGAGACGGGCGTGCAGGCGTTCGTCGACGCAGGCGCTCGCGTACTGGACGAGCAGGGTGCCGCCGTGCTCGACGTAGCGGCGCAGATTGCCGGCGGCCGCGTCGGTGAGCAGGAACAGCGCGGGGGCGAGCACCAGGCGGTAGCGGCTCAAGTCCTGTCCGGGGTGCGCGAGATCGGCGGTGACGCCTGCGTCCCACAGCGCGCGGTGGGCGCGGCGCAGCGCGTCGTGGTAGTCCAGTTCGGCGGAGGGCAGGCCGTCCACGTCGAGGGCCCACCAGGCGTCGGAGTCGTGCAGCACCGCGGCATGGGCGGTCACGGTCGAGCCGGCGAGTTCACCGAGGCGGGCCACGGCCGCGCCGGTCTGCTCCACCTCGCGGAAGACGCGGCTGTCGGGGCCGGCATGCGGGACCATCGCGGAGTGCCACTGCTCGGCGCCCGCGGGGGACTGGCGCCACTGGAAGAACAGCGCGCCCTCCGACCCGCGGGCGATGTGGCCGAGGGAGTGCCGCAGGATCTCCCCGGGTTCCTTGCCGAGCACGCGGTCTCCGTCGTAGACGGTGCTGGTGCCCTGCTCCATCAGCAGCCACGGCCGGCCGCCGCCGAACGAACGGGCGCGGTCCGCGCCGAACGCCGTGTCGGCGGCGGCGTCCAGACCGGGGGCGACCGGGTAGTGGTCGATGGCGACCAGGTCGACCTCGCCGCCGAAGGCCCACAGGTCCAGGTTCTGGTAGCCGGGCAGCATGAGGTTGGTGGTCACCGGACGGTCGCTGCGGGCGCGGATCGCGTCGCGCTGCTCCCGGTAGGCGCCGAGCACCTCGTCGGACCAGAACCGCCGGAAGTCGAGGCTCTGCCCGGGGTTGCGGTGCCACTGGGTGGCGCGCGGTGGCAGCACCTGCTCCCAACTGCCGTACCGCTGGCTCCAGAAGGCGGTCCCCCAGGCTTCGTTGAGGGCGTCGAGGGAACCGTGCCGGGCACGCAGCCAGGTCCGGAAGGCGGCGGCGACGTGGTCGCACCAGCACAGCGTGGCGTACTCGTTGTGGACGTGCCACAGCGCCACCGCCGGGTGGTCGCCGTAGCGTTCGGCCAGCGCGGCGGCGAGGCGGCGGGCCGCCGCGCGGTAGGCCGGGGCGGCGAGGCAGTAGGTGTCGCGGCTGCCGTGGGTGAGCCGCACCCCCTCGGCGGTGACCGGCAGGGCGTCGGGATGTGCCAGGGAGAACCACGGCGGCGGGGAGGCGGTGGGCGTGGCCAGGTCGACGGCCACGCCGTTGGCGTGCAGCCGGTCCAGGTGGGCGTCGAGCCAGGTGAAGTCGTAGCGGCCCTCCTCCGGCTCCAGCAGGGCCCAGGAGAACACGCCGACCGTCGCCAGGTTGACCCTGGCTCGGCGCATGAGCTCGTCGTCCTCCTTCCAGACGGCCGCGTCCCACTGCTCGGGGTTGTAGTCGCCGCCGAAGGCCAGGCCCCGGAGGCGCCGGCTCAGTTGTTGTGCGGACAATGGCACTCCTCGCGGACGTATGAACGAAACTTTCTTGAAGGGGCGGGTGCGCCCGGCGCGCATACGCCGCCGGGGAGGTCCGGAGTCGGACGGAAGTCATTGACGCGCTCATGCCCAAGCAGTACGTTGCCGCAGAAATTACTTGGAAACAACCAAGAAACTTTCTTGCGGAGGTGGTTGTGCGCAGAACGCTTCTCACCCGCGCCCTTGCCGGCCTGACCACAGCGCTGCTCGCCTCGACGGCTGCGCTCCTCGGTGGCGTTCCCGCCGCCCACGCGGACACCGCGGTGACCGTGTCCGTGGACGCGAACCGGCCGCTGGGCTCCATCCCGTCCATCGGCTCGGGCGTGAACACCGCCGTCTTCGACGGGCAGATGAACTCCTCGGCCACGCCCTCGCTGATCGCCGGCGCGGGCTTCAAGGCCGTCCGCTACCCCGGCGGCAGCGTCTCCGACGCCTACCACTGGCAGACCAACACCGAGGAGAACGGCGGGTACGTCGCCCCGAACACCGGCTTCGACGCCTTCATGGGCACCGTCCGCACCGCCGGCGCGCAGCCGGTCATCACGGTCAACTACGGCTCCGGCACCCCCGACGAAGCCGCGGCCTGGGTGCGCTACGCCAACATCACCAAGGGCTACGGGATCAAGTACTGGGAGGTGGGCAACGAGGTCCCCGGCAACGGCGAGTACAGCAACGGCAGCGGCTGGGAGCTGGACAAGCACAGCAGCCACAGCGCCACCACCTACGCCACCAACCTGCTCCAGTTCGTCTCCGCGATGAAGGCCGTGGACCCCAGTGTCAAGATCGGCGCGGTCCTGACCACTCCGGGCAGCTGGCCCGACGGCATCACCGGGCCCGGCGACACCGCCGACTGGAACCACACCGTGCTCTCCATCGCCGGCCCGAAGATCGACTTCGTGATCGTGCACCACTACCCCAGCACCACCAGCGAGAGCGACCTGCTGACCAAGCCGCAGGCGGACATCCCGCGGATCACCTCCACCGTCCGCTCGCTCATCAACCAGTACGCCGGCAGCAACGCGCCCAACGTCGGCATCGCGATCACCGAGACGAACGGCTAGCGGGACGTGGACACCGCGCCCAACGCGCTGTTCGCCCCGGACGAGTACCTGACCTGGTGGGAGAACGGCATCTTCAACGTCGACTGGTGGGACCTGCGCAACGGCACCGACTGCTCCTCGGTGACGAACGTCGACGGCGCGACGGACTACGCCGACGGCGGTCTCGTCTCCAGCGGCGCCTCCTGCGAGCCCGCCCTCAACACGCCCTTCGCCCCGTACTACAGCCTCCAGCTGATCACCAAGCTCGGCGCCCCCGGGGACACGATGCTGTCGTCCACCAGCTCCACCTCGCTGGTCAGCGCCCACGCCGTCCGCCGCAGCAACGGCGACCTCGACGTCATGCTGATCAACAAGGACCCGAACAACGCGGCGAACGTGGCCCTCTCCTACAACGGCTTCACCCCCGCGTCGGCCACTCCGACCGTCTGGTCGTACCTGAAGAACGCAGGCGGCCTCAGCTCGGCCGCGACCGGCGGCCCCTCGCAGCAGACCGTGCCGCCCTACTCGATCGTCGTGGTCCAACTGCACCCCTCCGGCGCGGCGGCCACGGGCTCCCTGCACGCCGTCGGCGCCTCCAAGTGCCTCGATGTCCCCGGCGCCACCACCACCGCGGGCACCCAGGTGCAGCTCTGGGACTGCATCGGCAGCGCCAACCAGCGCTGGACGGCCACCAGTTCGGGGCAGCTGACGGTGTACTCGGGCAGCTCCCAGATGTGCCTGGACGCCTACGGCGCGGGCACCACCTCGGGCACCAAGGCCGTGATCTGGTCCTGCACCGGTGGCACCAACCAGCAGTGGAAACTGAACTCCGACGGCAGCATCACCAGCGCCCTGTCCGGGCTGTGCCTGGACGCCACCGGGGGCGGGACCACCGACGGCACCCTGGTCCAGCTGTGGAGCTGCACCGGGGCCGCCAACCAGAAATGGCAGCTGAACTGACGCCATGTCACCGATCCGCGGCGAGGACACGCACGTCCCAGGGCCCCAGCTCGACCGAGGCCCCGGCCGGGACAGCGCTCCTCGCCGCGCCGCCTGTCCCGGCCGCGAGCACGTCCACCAGGTCACCGGGCGCGACGGCGGAGGCGGGCTCCCAGCTCCAGTTGTGCACGACGTGGACGCGGCGGCCGTCCGGCGCGGTCCCGGTGCAGGCCGTCACCGAGGCGGGCAGGTCGCGCCAGCCGCTGCACGGCTTCGGCACCAGCCACGCCATCAGCGCCCGGGCCGCGACCCCGTTGGGGACCGTGCCGACGCAGGTCACCCGGCCCCGGCCGTGGACGCGGCTGGTCACCGCGGGCCAGCGGCCGAAGTGCGGGTGCCGGTACCCGGCCAGCACCTCGGCGCCGTCGGCGACCAGGGCATCCACCCAGCGGGTCGCCCGGGCCCTCGCCGGAAGCCGCAACGGGCTCTCCGGCACGGCCCGGAGCGGCAGTTCGGCGGAGAGGTTGCTGAATTCCTCGTAGTAGACCCCGGCCGCACCGGACAGCCGCGCGGGCGCGGGTTCGAGCCGGGCGCGCCCCTCGAGGTCGGCATAGCCGGTGCGCGGGCCGAGGACCAGGTGGCCGCCCGCCTCGGCGTAGGCGGCCAGCCAGTCCAACAGACCGTCGTCGGCCAGGTACAGTCCGGTGGCGACCAGCACCGGGTGGCGCCGTGCGGCCACGTCGGGGGCCGGACCCCCGCCGGGGTCCTCCAGGTCGTGCAGCTGCCGGGCGTGCAGGATGCGTACCTGCCGGCTTGACTCCACCGCGCCCCGGTAGAAGGGGTCGAACAGGCCGTGGTAGGAGCGGTTGTCGGGGCTGTTGTCCGCGGCGGCCAGCGGCGGGTACTTCTGCATCAGCCACTTGCTCGGCAGCGAGTACACCATGGCGATGTCGGCGTCCGGCTCCAGCCCGGCCACCAGCTCGCCGGCCGCCGCGAACTCACGGCCCAGACGGCCGAGCTCGGCATACGCGCGGCCGGGACGCCCGCTGTGCGGCAGCACCCCGCCCCAGTAGGTCTCGGCGCCGAAGTGCAGGGTGTGCCAGTGCCAGTACTCGACCATGCGCGCCCCGCGGGCGACCAGCGCCCAGGCCGCCTGCCGCCACTGTCCGTCGTAGGCGGGACGGTTGTCGTGGGTGCCGCCCACCGCCTGCGCGTTGGTCTCCGTGACGAGGAAGGGCTCCTGGCGTGAGGACCAGGCCCGGTCCGCCTCCTGGAACAGCCCCCATACGCCTCCGGCCAGCCACGCGTGCAGCGGCCGGTCCGGATCGGCGGGCAGTGCCAGCGCGTCCTGCATCTCGTAGTACGGGTTGGCCGCCGCGATGTCCAGACGGTCTGTCAGCCGGTCGTCGTCCAGGGCGGGATGGTGGTAGTGCAGACAGGTGGTGACGAACTGGTCCGGCCGGGCGTACTCCCGGACCAGGTCGGCCTGCCAGGTGATGAACTCGGTGGTCTGCCGGGCCTGGAAGGCGCGCCAGGCCACGTCGTACTGCGGCTGCGCGTTGCCGTCCGGGGTCCACAGGTCGGCCCAGGTGGTCAGCCGGTGCGACCAGTAGACCAGTCCCCACTCCCGGTTGAGCGTCTCCACGTCCCCGTAGCGGGCCCGCAGGTCGTCGACGAAGCGCTGGAACACGCCGTGGTTGTGCGGCAGCCGGCAGCCGGGTTCGTTGTCGACCTGGAAGCCGATCACGGCCGGGTGGCCGGCGTGGCGGGCGAGGATGCGGCGGACCACGCGCTCCGCGTGGAAGCGGAAGGCGGGATGCGTGATGTCCATCTCCTGGCGGGCGCCCCACGGGGCACGGCGGCCGGTGGCGTCCTCCGCGGCGATCTCCGGGTGGAGCCGGGCCAGCCACGGGGGGACGGCATAGGTCGGGGTGCCCAGCACCACGGTGATGCCGCGGGCGTGGGCGGAGTCGAGGACCGGCTGCAGCCACTCCAGGTCGAAGCGGCCGTTCTCCGGCTCCCAGGTGGACCAGACCGACTCGCCGACGCGCACCACCGTGAAGCCGGCCTCGGCCATCAGGTCGAGGTCGGTCTCGATGCGGTCCATCCGGTGGTACTCGGGGTAGTAGGCGGCCCCGAACAGCACGCGGGGCGGAAGGGTGGTCACTGCGGTCTCCGGCCGGATCGTCCCGGCGGCCACTCTCGTCGGCTGTCGGGAGGTTGACATGAGTGCTCCGGTGCGGAGCCGGGGAGGCTCCGCACCGGAGCGGTTCGCGGTGCCGGCGCGTCCTGGCTCAGGAGGCGGTGCCGGTGACGGTGGTGCCGGACTTGGTCAGGTGGTAGGTGACGGTGGCGCCGCTCCAGAAGTGGAAGGTGAGCGTCACCGGGGCGTCGTCCTTGAGCGTCTTGAGGAAGTCGGCCTTGACGGTGGTGTTGTTGTTGCCGTAGTCGGGGCGGTAGTTGTCGAACGACTGGAAGGTGGTCCAGGAAGCCGGGCCGGCGGCGGTGCCGTCGGCGTAGGTGGACTCGACGTTGGCCATCAGGTCACCGTTGAACCGGGTGGGGATGGTGAGTCCGTCGTCGGTTCCGGTGGCGTCGGTCATCACCGGCTTGTCGTACGAGCGCACGAAGAGTTTCCACGGGACGCCGTCGGAGTACCGGACCTCGAGGGTGGCGTTGACGCCGGCAGCACGGTCGCCGGCGAGCCGGGTGAGGGCGTCGGCGGTCAGGGTCAGCCGGTCGCCTTTGAGGGTGTAGTCGACGGACGGGATCAGCGGGCGGTCGCCCTGCCAGACGCCGGTGAACGAGAGGCCGTTGCGGTTGAGCGTGATGGTCTGCGCCGCGATGGGACCGGACTTCGGCAGGAAGATGTTGTCGGTGGAGGCGGTGCCCGAGCGGGTCCGCCAGGAGCTCTGGATCAGGGCCTTCATCTCGGGGACCTGCCACTGCATGGTGGAGCGGTTCAGGAAGTCGTTGGCGGCGTCCCAGACGGCGGAGGTCATGCCGTTGATCCGCGCCTCGTAGTTGACGTGCTCGAAGTACTTCAGCATCTCGCCGCGTTCGACCACGCCGGAGTACGGCGAGGTGAGCAGGCCGTACTCGCCGAGGTAGACGGGGATGCCCTTGGCCACGAAGGTGTCGTGCACGCGGGCGAAGCCGTCGGTCAGGTCCTTCTGGGCCGTTGCGTCGTAGGTGGTCCCGTTGGCGATGTTCACGCTGAACGGGTACCAGCTGTAGTAGTGCACGGTGGCGACCAGGTTGGGGTCGTGCAGCGAGCTCATCGTCGTGGACAGGTCGTCGAGCCAGTGCTGGGCGGAGTTGGTCTCCTCCGAGGGCAGGACGAGCAGGCGGTCCTTGTTCCCGCCACCGGAGTTGCGCACGACGTCGTAGAACGAGGTGTTGAGTTCCCGCAGGTACTGGGTCTTCTGGGCGTCGGTCGCGTTGGAGAACTGCGGCTCGTTGATGCTCTCCATGAGCAGCTTGCGCGGCTCGTCCTTGAAGGCGGTGGCGATCTGCTGCCAGGTCGCCTTGAACCGCGCCATCACGTTGTCGTGGTCGGTGGACATGTTCTCGATCCACTTCCACGAGTCGTGGTGGACGTTGATCTCGACGTAGAGGCCGTCCTCCAACGCCCAGTCGACCACCTGCTTGACCCGCTTCATCCACACGGGGTCGATGGTGTACGGGGCCGTGTCGGACTGGTGGGGGTACCAGGTGACGGGAATCCGGACGCTGCGGAAGCCCTGGGCGCGGAGACCGTCGAACGTGGCCTTGGTGGTGAGCGGGTTGCCCCACGAGGTCTCGTCGGGGATCGCGTCGAAGGTGTTGCCGAGGTTCCAGCTGGGCTGCATCCGGGCCACGGCGGCCATCGCGCTACGGGGGGTGTGGTCCGCTGCTTCCGGCGTCTGGCCGGCCGGTGAGGCGACGGCGGTGCCGCAGGTGAGGCTGCCGGCGGTGACCACGGCCGCGAGGAGCCCGGCCGTCCGGTGCAGGCGGCGGTTGGGTAGGCGGGCGGCGCGTGGTGTGCCCTTCTGCTGTGCGTCGTTCACGGTTCGTCCCTTCGGATGACATGGGTGGTGGGGCGAGGAGGCCTCTGATGCGTGCTCAGGGACGCGGGAGAGGCTCGTAGTCGAACCAGTCGAAGCAGACCGTGCCCGCGGTGGCGTACAGGCCGATCACGCGGCCGGTGAAGCCGCCGGCGACCTCGGTGGACAGGTAGCGGCCGTCCACCGACGCCAGGTCGCTCGTGGTGCCGTCCGCCGTTCCAGCCGCGAAGACCAGTGAATCCGGGCCCCTGCGCGCGTCGTGCGGCTCGGGGGCCGGGCCGGTGCGCACGGACAGGACCAACGGGCCTGCGGGGAGCGCGCGTTCGGCGACGACAGACCGGACCGTGCCGATCCGGGCGGTCACCCGGACCCGCCCGTCGGCGTCGGCCTCGATCGCGTAGTGGTGGCGCTCGTCCAGTCGCACGGCCAGGCCGCCGGTGCCCGTACCGGGGTCGATCAGCGTGCGCGCCTCGAAGGCGAGGTGCTGCTGGCGGCGGCCGACGAAGACGACGTCCGGCTCGTCGAGGGAGCTGCCGCGGGCGCGCAGGGTCAGCCAGCCGTCGCGCTCCTTGGTGCCGACCAGTTCCGCCGGGCGGTCCCGCAGCGAGATCCAGCAGGGCCGGAGCTCGGCGGAGTCGAAGTCGTCCCGCTCGGCAAGCGGCTGAGGCGGCGACACCTGCCAGGGAAGTTCCGCGAGTTCGAGGCCGACCTCGCCGACCACGGGCCAGCCGTCCTCCCAGGTGACCGGCGCCAGGAAGGTCTCACGTCCCAGCACGTGCCAGCCCGGGGTGCCGCCCTGAGGCCTGACGCCCAGCAGCACCATCCACCAACTCCCGTCCGGCGCCTGGACCAGGTCGGCGTGCCCGGTGTTCTGCACGGGCTTGGTCGTGCTGCGGTGGGTCAGGATCGGATTCGCGGGGCATGGCTCGAAGGGCCCGCTGGGAGAGGGGCCACGGGCGATGGAGACGGCGTGGCCGCGCTCGGTGCCGCCCTCGGCGATCATCAGGTACCAGTACTCGCCGATCCGGTACAGGTGCGGCGCCTCGGGAGCGGCGGCTCCGGGCGTGCCGGACCACACGCGGTACGGCTCGCCCAGGGTCTCGCCGGTGTACGGGTTGAACCGCACCTGCCCGACGCCTGCGAAGGTGCACCAGCAGTTGCCCTTCTCGTCCCAGGCCAGGTCCGGGTCGATGCCGGGCACGCCGGGCGCGTGAACGGGCTCGGACCAGGGGCCGGCCGGATCGGTCGCGGTGACCACCAGGTTCCCGCCGCCGGAGACGTTGGTGACCATGAGCCAGAAGCGCCCGTCGTGATGGCGTAGGGTCGGCGCGTAGATGCCTCCGGACGAGGACGTCTCCACGGGCAGCCGCAGCTGGCTCGGCCGGTCGAGGACGTTACCGATCTGCGTCCAGTTCACCAGGTCGCGGCTGTGGAAGATCGGCACGCCGGGGAAGTACTCGAAGCTGGAGCAGGCGAGGTAGTAGTCCTCGCCGACCCGGCAGATGCTCGGGTCCGGATGGAAGCCCGGGATCACCGGGTTCGTCGCGACGGTGGACGGCTGGGGCGTCGGCATAGGGCAGTCAGGTCCTCGGCAGGGAAACGGAAGGAGAGCGTTGGGGACGACGGCCGTGCCTCCCCTCACAGAGGTACGGCCGCCGTTGGCTTTCAGGGGGTGAAGGTGAGGGTGGTGAGGTGTTGTTCGCCGGTGAGGATGACGCGGAGGTCGTGGACACCGGTGGGCTGGTGATCGGTGAGGTCGGCGAGGACGGTGGTCCAGGTGCGGCGGTCGCCGGTGGAGGGGACCGTGACGGCGGTCAGCAGGCGGTCGCTGGTCCAGAGTTGGAGCTGGGCGGTGCCGGGGGCGGTGCGGGAGACCTGGAGGGCGACGGAGCCGGCGCCGGTGAGGTCGACGTCGCGGAAGAGGAGTTCGCCGTGGTCGGCGGTGGGGGTGACGGCGTCGCCGTGGGTGGGGGTGGCGTCGACGAGGGTGATGTTCTCGTAGTCGTCGAAGTCGGTGGCGTGCAGCGGGACTTCGAGGACGCGGCGAGGCTCCGGTGCGGGGCCGGTGACGGTGAGGGTGGCGCTGCGGACCGGCCGGCTTGCCGAGCGGGCGGTGATCAGTTCGTAGCGGCCTGGGTGGACGGTCAAGGCGCTGGTGGCCACGTCCCAGTGGGCGAGGGCGTCGGTGGCGGGGAGGGTGAACTCGAGCTCGGTGGCCTCGCCTGCCGCGAGGCGGACTTTGCGGTAGGCGGCGAGGCGGAGCTGGGGCGCGTGGTAGCGGGCGTCGAGGTGGCGGGTGTAGAGCTGGACGGTTTCGGTGCCGGGGCGGGTGCCGGTGTTGGTCACGGTGAGGGTGGCGGTGATCTCCCCGTTTGCGTCCAACTCGATGTGGCGGAGCTTGAGTTCGCCGTAGTCGAAGGTGGTGTAGGACAGGCCGTGGCCGAAGGGGTAGAGGGGCGCGGTCTGGTGGTACTGGTAGGTCCAGCCGGCCTTGATGATGTCGTAGTCGAGGGGTGCGGGGAGTTCGTCGTCGCTGCGGTACCAGGTCTGGGGGAGGCGGCCGGTGGCGTCGGTGTCGCCGCGCAGGACGGCGGCGAGGGCGCGGCCGGTCTCCTGGCCGGCGTGGGAGGTCCAGACGACGGCGGGCAGGTGCTGGTCGGCCCAGTTCACCGCGTAGGGGTAGCTGGACATGACGACGAGAACGGTGTCGGGTTGGACGGCGGCGACTTCGCGCAGCAGCCGGTCCTGCTGCGGGGGAAGCCGCAGCCCGGCGCGGTCCTGGGTCTCGCGGCCGTTGATGTGAGGGTCGTTGCCGAGCACG
This sequence comes from Streptomyces sp. NPDC020192, assembly GCF_044388685.1. NCBI lineage: Bacteria > Bacillati > Actinomycetota > Actinomycetes > Kitasatosporales > Streptomycetaceae > Streptomyces > Streptomyces sp. NPDC020192. Next base: position 28,702 of record NZ_JBIRXG010000040.1, read on the forward strand.
ACGATGGTCACGTCCGCGGCTTGGGCGGCGGCGACGGCTGAGATGATGCCGTCGCGGACGGTGGTGCGAGTGAACCGCAGGGCCTGCTCGGGGGTGTCGGCGGTCATGGTCAGCTCGCCGGTGGCGGGGTCGGCCTGGGCGTAGCGGCCGGTGAACTGGTTGCGCAGCACCTCGGTGCCGTCGGTGGCGGGTTCGAGGTGGAAGGTCTCGTGGACGAACCAGTCGCCGGGCTGGTCGCGGTTGGCGGTGACGCGCTGGTCGGCGTCGCGCAGGGAGGCGTACCGGCCGGTGGCGGCGGAGCGGAGGGTAAGCACGCCCAGGTCCCAGTCGAACAGGTCGAACTGGGCGGCGGCGTCCGTGTCCTGGGCCTGGCCGAGCACCAGCAGGCCGTCCTCGCCCACGGCGGTGACCGCTTGTCCGTCGGTGGTGCGCAGCACGATCCGGTCCACGCCCTCGACCCCTTCGACGCCGAGGCCGTCGGAAACGGTGACGCGGTAGGGGTGGGTGCCGCTGTACCAGTCCTCGAACAGGGTGCAGGCCAGCGGCCCGACCACCGCGATCCGCCGCTCCGGAGCCAGCGGCAGTAGCCCGGTGTTCTTGAGCAGCACCACCTGTTCGGTGGCGGCGCGCAGCGTCAGGGCCTGGTGTGCGGGGGAGTTGACGACGTCCCAGCCGATCCCGGCGTAGGGGTCGAGGTCGGGGTCGAACTCGCCGAGGCGGAAGCGGATCGACAGCTGGCGGCGCACCGCCCGGTCGATGTCGTCCTGGGTCAGCAGGCCGCGCTCGAGGGCGGCGGTGATCCGGCCGATGGTGACGGCGCTGTCCTCGCCGTGGTCGGTGAAGGAGTCGATGCCGGCCTTGAGCGCGGCGGCGTGGGAGGCGGCGTGGTCGTCGAAGTAGTGCTCCGGGTCGACCAGGTTGGAGGGGGCTTCGGCGTCGCTGACGACGAACAGCTCGTGGCCGGTGGGCTCGGCCCAGCGGCGCAGCTCCTGCTCGAGCAGGGGGCTGACGTGGCAGGGGCGGCCGTTGACGAGGTTGTAGGCGGCCATGACGCCGGTCGCCGCGCCGGTGGCGATGGCCGGGCGGAAGGCGGCCAGGTCGTACTCGTGCAGTACCCGGGGCCGAATCGCCGAGGAGGTGGTGCAGCGGTCGTCCTCGTTGTTGTAGGCGAGGAAGTGCTTGAGCACCGGGGCCGTGCGCAGGTACGTCGGGTGGTCGCCGGTCATGCCCCGGCAGAACGCCGTCCCCAGCCGGGCGGACAGCAGCGGGTCCTCGGAGTAGCCCTCCTCGTTGCGGCCCCAGCGCGGATCCCGCAGCAGGTTCACCACCGGCGCCCACCCCTGCAGGCTGTTGCGGCCGGTGCCGATGACGGGCGGCCGGTGGTGGTGGAACGCCCGCTGCTCGACGGAGATCGCCGCCGCCACCTCACGGACCAGGTCATCGTCCCAGGTCGCGCCCAGGCCCACGGCCTGCGGGAAGGTGGTGGCCTCGCCCAGCCACGACACGCCGTGCAGGGTCTCGGTGCCGGTGCGGAACTCGGCGACCCCGAGACGCGGGATCGCGGGCGAGTACTGGTGCAGCATCGCGATCCGCTCCTCGAGGGTCAGCCGGGAGAGCAGGTCCTCGACGCGCTCGGCGAGCGGGAGCCCTGGATCGCGGAAGGGCAGCGTGACGGCAGCAGTGCTCACAGGTGGAAGTCCCTTGCAGGTGTGTGTGAGGCAGGGTGGTACGCCCCGGACGGCAGGGCCAGATGGCCGGCTCCGGTGGTCCGAGGGCGGTGGTGAGGATGGCGTGTTGAAGCGCTTCGACGCTGGCATGCACCCAAAGGGCTGTCAAGAGAAAGTTTCCAAGAAAGTCCTGTTCATAGTGGTGGGAGGATTTTCTGCCGCGCCTCTTGCATCGTGCGTGAAGCCACCCTTAACCTCGCGGCAACATTGAAGCGCTTCGACGCTCCGCAGGGACGCGACGACAACCTGCCGGTTGCCTGCATGTCGACGGTTCCGTTCGCGCCGTCTCCGCCGCACCGTCGCACACCCGCACGTCGCTCGATACGGATCGTCACCGGCGAAGGGCCGCCCACCATGAGCATCGCAATGAACCGCAGAGCCTTCGTGAACGGCGCAGTCGCCGTCGCCGGGGCTGCTGCCCTGTCACCCCTGCTGTCCGCCTGCGGCGGCGGCTCCTCCCGCAGCAAGGGCGGGACCAACTCGAAGAGCGGTTTGAGCGCCGCCCTGCCGGACTACGTGCCGGGACAGGCCGTCAAGCCCGACATCCCCTCGGTGCGGGGAGCGGCAGGCGCGTTCACCGACCCGGGCTTCCTCACCTACCCGGCCAAGCAGATCTCGACGGTGTCCGGCACCCCGGGCAAGGGCGGCAGCTACACCGCGGTCACCCCCCTCTGGGGGACCATCCCGCCGGCCAACAACTCGTTCTACCAGGCCGTCAACAAGGCGCTGGGCGTGAACCTCACCATCAAGCCGGCCAACGGCGTCAACTACAACACCATCGTCCCGACGATGACCGCGTCGAAGAAGCTGCCGGACTGGATCCAGCTGCCCACCTGGTGGAACGCGGCGTTCAACATGGGGGAGCTGGCCGGTACCCAGCTGGCGGACCTTACGCCGTACCTGGCGGGGGACAAGATCAAGAAGTATCCGAACCTGGCCGCCATACCCACCTTCGCCTGGCAGGTCGGAGCCTGGGAGGACAAGCTCTACGGCATCCCGTGCAACGCCAGCGGCATGTCGCTGGCCGGCCATGTCTTCTACCGGGCCGACATCCTGGAGTCGAAGGGCATCACCGCCGACCAGGTCAGGTCCGCCGACGACTACATGAGCCTGGGCAAGGAACTGACCAGCGCCAAGGCCGGCGTGTGGGCGTTCGGCGACGTGTGGACCTACCTGTCCCTCTCCTGGGGGCTCCCGCCCGGGTGGACGGTCAAGGGCGGGAAGCTGGTCCACGGCTACGAGTTGCCCGAGTTCCTGGAGGCACTCGACTGGCACTACAAGCTCGCCAAGTCCGGCTATGTGCACCCCGACGCCCTGGCCGGCAACGTCAACGCCAGTGCCACCCGCTTCTACGCGGGCAAGGAACTGATCCAGGGCGGCGGCACCGGCGCCTGGAACCTGTCGGACCACCAGTCCGGCACCGCCGCGAACAAGAACTACCGGCGCGGGGCGTTCAACGTCATCGCCGCCGACGGGAAGTCCAACCCGCAGATCTTCCTCGGCGCCGCCACCGGCGTCATCAGCTACCTCAACGCCAAGCTCTCCCCGGACCAGATCGAGGAACTGCTGGCTGTCGCCAACTATCTTGCGGCGCCCTACGGTTCGACCGAGTACACGATGATCACGTACGGCGCCGAGGGCGTCCACCACACGATGGTGAACGGGATGCCCAGCTACACGGACGAGGGCAAGAAGTACGCCCAGCCCACCACCTACGACTTCCTCGCCGCGCCCCCGCAGGTGATCAGCAACCCCGGTGCCGACCAGGTGACCAAGGACTACACGTCCTGGTTCGCCCGCACCGCCCCGCACGTCTACAAGCCGGTGTTCTACGGCATGAACATCACCGTGCCGCAGCGGTACGCCACCGCGGCCGCCGCGCAGTCGGTCGTGGACACCATCGTCGAGGTCTCCCACGGCCTGAAGAAGGTCTCCGACTTCCAGGCCGCCGTGTCCTCCTGGAAGTCCAGCGGCGGCGACCAGTTGAAGAACTGGTATCAGACCGAAGTCCTGGACAAGTACGGCACCGGCCAGTAGCAGACGACGTCAGGCGGCGGGCCGCTCGGCTCGCCGCGGAGCGAGGAGGAACGGTGGCCGGCACGTTCACCACCAAGACGAAGAAGGTCAGCGGAGGCAGCTCCGGCGGCACCGAACCGGCGGCCGGCGCGGAGCCGGACGCCGACGGCCGCGCCCGGCCGAGGACGCGGCCCGGGCGGGCCCAGGAGGGCGGACTGACCTGGCGGCTGCGCCTGCGCCGGGACAGGTCGTTGATCCTGATGACCCTGCCGGCCGTCGCGCTGCTGCTGGTCTTCAACTACGCGCCGCTGTTCGGCCTGATCACCGCGTTCGAGTACTACGACCCGCTGGTCGGCGTGCTCCACAGCGACTGGGCCGGGCTCGACCAGTTCCGGATGCTGTTCAACGACCCGCTGTTCTGGGGTGCGCTGCGCAACACCCTCTGGCTGAGCTTCGTGCAACTGGTGCTGTTCTTCCCGATCCCGATCGCGCTGGCCCTGGTGCTCAACTCGGTGACGAGCGAGCGGCTGCGGAACTTCATCCAGTCGGTCGTCTACCTGCCGCACTTCTTCTCCTGGGTGCTGGCCATCACCATCTTCCAGCAGATGCTCGGGGGCGCTGGGGTGCTCAACCACTTCCTCGCCCAGCACAACCTGGTCACCTGGGACGTGATGACCAACCCGCACACCTTCGCGCTGCTGGTCACCTCGCAGGCGGTGTGGAAGGAGGCCGGCTGGGGCATCATCGTGTTCCTCGCGGCGCTGGCCGCGATCGACCAGAACCTCTACGAGGCCGCCGCGGTCGACGGCGCGGGCCGGTGGCGCCGGATGTGGCACATCACCCTGCCCGGCATGCGCGGCGTCATCGTGCTGATGCTGGTGCTGCGGCTGGGCAACGCGCTCACCGTCGGCTTCGAGCAGTTCCTGATCCAGCGCGACGCCGTCGGCCACGACACGGCGGACGTGCTGGACACGTTCTCCTTCTACTACGGCATCACCACCAACAACTACAGCTACGGCGCCGCCGCCGGGCTGTTCAAGAGTGTGATCTCGCTGCTGCTGATCTGGGGCGCCAACAGGATCGCGCACGCCTTCGGTGAGGACGGGTTGTACCGGAAATGAGTCAGACGCTGACGCACACTCAGAACCGGCCCGCGCTTCGGCCCGACCGCAACAAGGGCCGCCCTGCGTGGGACGAGAAGCCCGGCGCCGCCGGACAGACCCTCAAGGGCGGCGTGCTGCTCCTGGTCCTCGCCGTCGTACTGGTGCCGCTCTGGATCGTGGTGCTGACCAGCTTCTCCACCAGCGGGGCGATCAACCGCGCGGGTGGCCTGGTGCTGGTCCCCGACGGCCTCACCCTGGACGCCTACCGTGCGGTGCTCGGGGACGGCCCGGTCACCAGGGCCGTGCTGGTGAGCCTGGTGATCACCGCGGTCGGCACCCTCCTGTCGATGGTCGTCTCGGTGCTCTGCGCCTACGGCCTCTCCCGCTCGCGCTCGTTCGGACACCGCACCATCCTCATGGTGCTGATCGTCACCATGTTCGTCAGCGGCGGACTGATCCCCACCTACTTGGTCGTCACCGGCCTCGGCGGCTACGGCCAGTACTGGGCGCTGATCCTGCCCGGCGCGGTCTCCGTCTTCAACATCCTGGTGCTGCGCGCCTTCTACTCCGGCACGGCGGCCGACCTCATCGACGCGGCCCGCATGGACGGGTGCAGCCAGTGGCGCATCCTGTGGTCGGTGGTACTGCCCACCTCGCGCGCGGTCACCGCGGTGATCGCCCTGTTCTACGCGGTCGGCTACTGGAACTCCTTCTTCAACGTCATGCTCTACATGCCGACCGAGAGCGCCAAGTGGCCGCTGCAGTACGTGCTGCTCCAGTACGTCAGCTACGGCCAGTCCATCCCCGGCACCACCAACTCCGGGTTCGGGTCGCTGCATCAGCAGAGCGCACCGCTGTCCCTGCAGATGGCGGTGGTGGTGCTGACGCTGGTCCCCATCCTGCTCGTCTACCCGTTCATGCAGAAGCACTTCAAGACCGGTGTGCTCACCGGCGCCATCAAGGGCTGACGGCACGTCAGCGACAGAACGAGAGAGGGAACCACCGGCATGGTGACACTGGCCGAGGTGGCCAAGGCCGCGTGGTGCCCGCGCGCCGGCGCGATCGACCACCACGCCGTGCACGTCCGGGAGCCGCACGGCGGGGAGGCGCAGTCGCTGCACGCCGACGCGATCATCGACGTCCGCCCGGATGCCTTCGACGTGCAGCTGATGTACTGCCCGCAGCACGTCACCCTGGAGATGGGAGGCACGCTCAGCGTGCCCGGCAGCCGTCTGCGGCGGATCAACGAGACCGACACCGGCCGCTACCGGAACCTGCTGGGGCAGGACCGGCTGGTCTGCCCGGCGCGCACGGGGGTGTTTGTGCACCACGGCCTCTGGCGTGGCGGGCGGCGCAACGACAGCGACGTGACCCGTTACATGTTCAAGATCCGCTTCAATCCGACCGTCCGCCAACGCCTGCTGTGGGACACGTCCGACCTGGACGACCCCCGGGTCACCGTCGAACTGAGGGCGTGGTTCCCCTGGTACGAGCAGGCGACCGGCCGCCTCGAGCCGTACACCGGGTCCTGCTGTGGCGGGCGCTCACCGGGGACGACAGCTTCGACCTCGACCACTGGGCGACCAGGGTCGCCAACCGCCCCCAGGAGGCAGCACGAGACCACCGCCGCTCTCCGCGACGGTCGGCGGCTGTTCCAGGCTGCCCAGTTGTTGCCGCCCTACCCGGGACACGAGTACGACGTCTCCTTCCTCAAGTGCGAGTTCTTCTTCGAGAGGCTCCACGAGGTCCCGGAGACCGGGGCGTAGGCACCACCCGCCCAGCCGTGCCGCCCCGCCACACCCAGGAGCTCCCCTGTGTCGCACGTCATCCTCTCGTCCGTCACCTCCAACTCGCTCCACCCGGAGGAACACCCCATGCCGTTCACCGACTTCGGACTTGACGAACTCGTCCGCTACCGCCCTGAGTCAGCCGCCCCGCTCGACTTCGACGCGTTCTGGCAGCACACCCTCGACGACGCCCGGGCACGGGCCGGGGCCATCAAGACGGAACCGGTCACCGACCGGCACCGGCTGCGCACCATCGAGGTGGACGACGTGCGCTTCCCCGGCTGGAACGGCGAACCGGTGGCCGCGTGGCTGCTGCGCCCGCGTGGCGCCGAAGGCCCGTTGCCGGTCGTCGTCACCTACGTCGGATACACCGGCGGCAGGGGCCTGCCCACCGAGCACCTGTTCTGGTCCGCGGCGGGCTTCGCCCAGCTCGTCGTCGACAGCCGCGGCCAGGGCCACGACACCCCGGACCGAACCCTGGGCGACGGCACGCAGTGGGTCGAGGGATTCATGACCCGCGGCATCGACTCGCCCGAGAACTACTACTACCGGCGCCTGATCACCGACTGCGTGCGCGCCGTGGACGCCGTCGCAGAGCTGCCCGGCCTCGACCCCAACCGGATCGTGGTGGCCGGCGGCAGCCAGGGCGGCGGACTGGCCCTCGCCGTCGCCGGGCTCACCGGGGACCGCGTGGCTGCGGTGATGCCGGACGTCCCGTTCCTGTGCCACTACCGCCAGGGCGCGCAGACATCCCTGGACGGCCCGTACCAGGAGCTCGTCAAGTACCTGCGCTGGCACAGCCGGCACCGCGTGCAGCCGACCTTCGCCACCCTCGACTACTTCGACGGCGTCCACTTCGCCCAGCGGGCCACCGCGCCGGCGCTGTTCAGCGTCGGTCTGATGGACCCGGTCTGCCCGCCCCGGACGGTCTACGCCGCGTTCAACCACTACGCGGGCGAGGACCGCACCATGACCGTCTGGCCCTTCGCCGACCACGCCGGCGGCTGCGGCTCCAACCCGCCCGTCCAGCTGTCCTGGCTGCACGACCGCGGGCTGGCGCCGGAGCTGTGACCGCCCTGCCCGATCACCGAGAGAACAGTGAGGTGCGCCGCATGAGTAGGTTGGCCTTCCCGGAACTGCCGCCCGGCTTCCGGTTCGGCGCCGCCACCGCCGCGTACCAGATCGAGGGCGCTCACGACGAGGACGGCCGCGGCCTGTCCATCTGGGACACCTACAGCCACACCCCGGGCCGTACCCTCGGCGGCGCCACCGGCGACACCGCCTGCGACCACTACCACCGCTACCCCGAGGACGTCGCCCTGCTCCGCGAACTCGGCGTCGACGGCTATCGCTTCTCGATCTCCTGGCCGCGCCTGCTGCCCGACGGTACCGGAGCGGTCAACCCGAAGGGCCTGGACTTCTACGACCGGCTGATCGACGAACTGCTCGCCGCCGGGATCGCGCCCGCCGCCACCCTCTACCACTGGGACCTGCCCCAGGCCCTGGAAGAGCGCGGTGGCTGGCGCGTCCGGGAGACCGCCGAGGCGTTCGCGGACTATGCGGCCCTTGCCGCCGAGCGCTACGGGGACCGGGTGGAGCGTTGGATCACTCTCAACGAGCCGTTCTGCTCCGCCTTCGTCGGCTATGCCGAGGGCCGGCACGCGCCCGGCGCGCGGGAGGGCGGTGGGGCCCTGGCGGCCGCGCACCACCTGCTGGTCGCCCACGGCCTGGCCGTGCGGGAGCTGCGTGCCGCCGGCGCCCGTGAGGTCGGCATCACGCTCAACCTCGACTGCCTGCATGCCGCCTCCGGCCGGTGCGAGGACCTCGCAGCCCTGCGCCGGGCCGAGGTGCTGCACAACGAGTTCTGGACGGAGCCGCTGTTCGCCGGGCGCTACCCCGAGCACGAGGCCGAGACCTGGGAGGGCCTGGCCGACGGCCCCTGGCGCCGGCCGGGGGACCTGCAACTGATCGGCGCACCAATGGACTTCGTCGGCATCAACTTCTACCGGCCGATCACCGTCGAGGCCGCCCCGCACCGCGAGGACGACCCCGAACTGCGCACCGCCATGGACATCGGCGTCGCCGAGCCGAACCCGTACGGCACCCGGCTCACCACCATGGGCTGGCCCGTCGTCCCGTCCGCGCTCACCGAACTGCTCTGCGGACTCCACGCCCGCTACCCGCAGCTCCCGCCGGTCTGGATCACCGAGAACGGCTCCGCCGAGGACGACACCGTCGCCCCCGACGGCCTCGTCCACGACGCGGAACGGATCGACTACCTCGCCGGCCACCTCACCGCCGTCGCCGACGCCATCGCAGCCGGCGTCGACGTGCGCGGCTACTACGTCTGGTCCCTGCTGGACAACTTCGAGTGGGCCCGCGGCTACGAGCAGCGCTTCGGCCTGGTCCGCGTCGACTACGACACCCTGACCCGAATCCCCAAGGACAGTTACCACTGGTACCGGGGCCTGATCACCGCGCACCGTGCGCGGACGGAGGAACCTGCCCGATGAAGTTCACCGACGGCTACTGGCTGATGCGCCCGGGCGTCACCGCGCGCTACTCCACTGAGGTCGCCGATGTCCGCACCGGCGAGGACCGGATGACCCTCTACGCGCCCGTCAAGCACGTGCGCGGCCGCGGTGGCACGCTCAACAGCCCGCTGCTGACCGTCGAGTGCTGGTCGCCGGCCGAGGGCGTGATCGGGGTGCGCACCACGCACCACGCCGGCTCGGTACGCCGAGGACCGCAGTTCGACCTCCCGGGTGCGGAGCAGGGGGTCGGCAAGGTGCACCGCGAGGGCGAGGCGGTGCAGCTCAGCTCCGGTGACCTCACGCTGCGGGTGGACACCTCCCAGCCGTGGCGGCTGGAGTTCACCGCCGGCGGCCGGGTACTGACCACGGTGGGCGAGCGCGGCACGGGGTTCGTCACCGACGCCGAAGGCCGCCACCACATGTTCGGCCAGCTCTCGCTGGGTGTCGGCGAGTTGGTGTACGGGCTCGGGGAGCGGTTCACGCCGTTCGTCCGCAACGGGCAGGTGGTGGACATCTGGCAGGCCGACGGTGGCACCAGCAGCGAACAGGCCTACAAGAACGTCCCGTTCCACCTGACCAACCGCGGGTACGGCGTCTTCGTCAACCACCCCGGCAAGGTCAGCTACGAGGTCGGATCGGAGTCGGTCGGGCAGGTGCAGTTCAGCGTCGAGGACCAGTCGCTGGAGTACTTCATCGTCCACGGCCCGACCCCGAAGCAGATCCTGGAGCGCTACACCGCGCTCACCGGCCGCCCCGCACTGCCCCCGGCCTGGGCCCTGGGCCTGTGGCTGACCACCTCGTTCACCACCGACTACGACGAGGCCACGGTCAACCGCTTCGTCGGCGGCATGGCCGAACGCGGTATCCCGCTGAGCGTGTTCCACCTCGACTGCTTCTGGATGCGCGAGTACCAGTGGTGCGACTTCGACTGGGACTCCGACACCTTCCCCGACCCGGCCGGGATGCTGGCCCGGCTCAAGCAGCAGGGCCTGCGCATCTCCGCCTGGATCAACCCCTACATCGCCCAGAAGTCCGCGCTGTTCGCCGAGGGCATGCGCGAGGGCCACCTGGTGCGCCGCCCGGACGGCAGCGTCTGGCAGTGGGACCTGTGGCAGCCCGGAATGGCCCTGGTGGACTTCACCAACCCCGCCGCCCGCGACTGGTACACCGGCAAGCTGCGCACTCTGCTGGACCTCGGTGTGGACTGCTTCAAGACCGACTTCGGCGAGCGCATCCCCACAGACGTCGTCTGGCACGACCGCTCCGACCCGGAGCTGATGCACAACTACTACACCCACCTCTACAACCAGGCCGTCTTCGAGCTGCTGCGCGAGGAGCGCGGTGAGGGCGAGGCTCTGCTCTTCGCTCGGTCCGCCACCGCGGGCGACCAGCAGTACCCGGTGCACTGGGGCGGGGACTGCGAATCGCACTTCAACGCCATGGCGGAGTCGCTGCGCGGGGGCCTGTCCCTGGGCCTGTCCGGCTTCGGCTTCTGGAGCCACGACATCGGCGGCTTCGAGGGCACCCCTACCCCCACCGTTTTCAAGCGCTGGGTGCAGTTCGGCCTGCTCTCCTCGCACAGCCGCCTGCACGGCAGCAAGTCCTACCGCGTGCCGTGGGACTACGGTGAGGAGGCCGTCGAGGTCACCCGCGAGTTCACCCTCCTCAAGCACCGCCTCGCGCCCTACCTCCAGTACGCCGCCCAGCAGGCGCACGCCACCGGCGTGCCGGTGATGCGCGCCATGGTGCTGGAGTTCCCCGACGACCCCGCCGCCGCCGCGCTCGACCGGCAGTACCTGCTCGGCGACGACCTGCTCGTCGCACCGGTCTTCACCGACGACGGCACGGTCGAGTACTACGTCCCCGAGGGCACCTGGACGAACTTCCTGACCGGCGACCAGGTCACCGGCCCGCGCTGGGTACGCGAACAGCACGGCTTCCACACCCTGCCGCTGCTCGCCCGCCCCGACTCCGTCGTCCCCCTCGCCGCCGACGACCAGCACCCGGTCTCCGCCTGGGCCGAGGGCGTGGAACTGCGGGTGCACGCCTTCACCGACGGCGCCGAGCGCACCGTGGTGATCCCGAACACCGACGGCCCCGGCCGGACCGCCGTCTTCCACCTGCGCCGCGAGGGTGGCCTGCTGCGGGTGACCACCGACAGCCCGCACCCCTGGCAGCTGCGCATCGGCGGCCCGGACGGCGTCCTGCACGTCAGCCCGCCCGGCACCGCGGAGGCCGAGCTGCCCTACCCGGGCTGAGGCCGGCCCAAGGAAGCGCGAGGCCCCGCGCGCCCCCGCAAGGGCGTGCGAAGGCCCTGCCCCCTCCAAACCCGGCACCCGGAGGTGTCCGTGCAGAGCCGCACCAAACGTCATCTCACGCCCGCCGCGCTCGACGCCCTACTGCGCGGCTCCATCGGCCTGGGGTGCCGTCTGGAGCACGAGCTGACCGACGGCTGGTTCAACAGCGCCTACCGCGTGCTGCTGGATGATGGCCGGCCCGCCGTCGTCAAGCTTGCGCCACCGGCCGACGCACCGGTACTGCGGCACGAGCGGGGCATCCTCGGGACGGAGACGATGGTCCGCCGGCGGCTCGCAGCCCTGCCGGAAGGCACAGTTCCGGTGCCCGAACTGCTCCACGCGGACGAGGAGTTCATCGTCCTGTCGCTCCTGGAGGGAACTCCGTGGGACAAGGCGGGCGAGCAGCTCTCCGCCGACGCGGGGGCCCTGCTCCGCCGGGAACTGGGCGCGATCACCGCCCGACTGCACACCCTGGCCCCGGCTGACGGCCTCTTCGGCTACCCGGCCGCTGAGTCCGGTCTGTCCGCCGCAGCCTGGCGCACGGCCTTCAGCGCCATGGTCGAGGCCCTGCTCGACGACGCCGACCGCTGGCGCTCGCCGTTGGCCGTGTCGTCATCGGACATCCGCTCGACCACGAGCAGGCCTTCTGGGGCGACCCGGCCGCCGAGCTGGTCTCCCTGGCCTTCGGCGGCGGCAGCGGCCCGGACAGCGACCTCGCCACCGGTTACACCCAAGCAGGCGGCAGCCTGGACTTCAGCCCCGCCCTCCGGCACCGAGTGGCGCTCTACCAGCTCTACCTGGCCCTTCTGCCGGTCGTGGAGCGCGCCCCGCGCGGCTACGGGGAGGACCACCTCGCATGCTGCCGCCGAATGCTCGCCGACTCCGTCGCCCGGCTCCGGGCGCTGGGATGGACAGCCTTGGATCCGGGTCGTTGCTCCTGCTGTGGAAAGCGCAGACGGCGTCGGTGATCGGCGACCGGCCGTACTCACCCGCCACTTGAGAAGAACAGAGGAAACGCCTTGTCCTACAGCATTGTCGCGGGCGGTCTGGAGCGGCACACCGCCGCAGAGATCCTCCGCATCGAGCCCTGGGGACCGGACGCCGTCCGGGTGCGGGCCTCGTCCGGGACCATCGACCCCGCCGCCCCCGGTGCGCTGGAGAACCCCGCGCCCTGCCCGCACGCCGAACTGTCCGTATCGGACGACGGCTGTGCCCGCCTGGTCAACGGCCTCGTCGCTGTCGAGGCCTCGGCGGACGGCGGGCTGAGGTTCTGCCACGCCGTCTCGGGCCGCGAACTCCTCGCCGAGAGGAGCCCGTACGCGCATCACACAGGCTCTCGCGTCCACGCGGCGGGCGGCCGGACAGAACAGTCCTTCGAGGCCTACGACGGTGAACGGCTGCACGGCCTGGGGCAGCATCTGCACGGGCGCCTGGACCAGAAGGGCTGTGTGATCGACCTCGTCCAGGCCAACACCGTGGCGGCCATCCCCTTTCTGCACTCCTCGCGCGGCTACGGACTGCTGTGGAACAACCCCGCCACGGGCCGTGTCGAACTGGGTGCCGACACCACCCGGTGGACCGCCGACGCCGGCGGGCGCGTCGACTACTGGATCACCGCCGGCGACACCCCGGCCCGGATCCTGGACTCCTACACCCGGGCCACCGGACGCCCGCCGCTCCTGCCCGAGTGGGCGTCCGGATTCTGGCAGTCGAAGCTGCGCTACCGCACCCAGGACGAACTCCTGGCGGTGGTACGGGAGTACAAGCAGCGGGGACTGCCGCTGTCCGTCATCGTCTGCGACTTCTTCCACTGGTCCAGGATGGGCGACTGGCGATTCGAGGAGAGCGAGTGGCCCGACCCGGCCGCCATGGTCGACGAGCTGACGGACCTCGGGGTGAAACTCGCCGTCTCGGTGTGGCCCACCGTCGAGCCCGGCAGTGACACGTACGACGAACTGCGCTCGGCCGGACACCTCGTACGGGACACCGACGGCGGCCTGCTCACCTTCCCGTGGCCGTCCCGGTACGGCGGAGATGCGCTGATACGCCCGATGGCGTACTACGACGCCACCCACCCCGGAGCACGCGCCGCACTGTGGCAGCGGCTGAACGACAACTACCGTTCGCTGGGTGTGGCGTGCTTCTGGCTGGACGCTTGCGAGCCCGACCTGCCGCGCGATCACTCCGACCGCGCCGTCTACGCCGCCGGGCCGGCCGCCGCGGCCGCGAACCTCTACCCCCTGCTGCACGCTCGCGCGGTCGCCGACGGCCTGCGCGCGGCGGGCGAGGACCGGCCGCTGTCGCTGATCCGCTCCGCGTGGGCGGGCAGCCAGCGGTACGGGGCCCTGCTGTGGTCCGGCGACATCCCCACCACCTTCGACTCCTTCGCGCGCCAGATCAGGGCCGGGCTGAACGTCGCGATGAGCGGCATCCCCTGGTGGAACACCGACATCGGCGGCTTCTTCGGCGGCAACCCGGACGACCCCGCGTACCGCGAACTGCTGATCCGGTGGTTCCAGTACGGCACCTTCAGCCCCGTCATGCGGCTGCACGGGGACAGGAAGCCCAACCACCCCACCTTCTCCACGGACATGACCGGCGGGCCGAACGAGGTCTGGTCGTACGGGGAGGAGGCGTACGGCATCCTCCGCGACCACCTGTTGCTGCGCGAGCGCCTGCGCCCATACCTGCGGCGGCTGTCCGAGGACGCCCACCGCACCGGCGCCCCGCCGATGCGCCCCCTGTTCTTCGACTTCCCCGAGGACGAGCGCGCCTGGGAGGTGGACGACCAGTTCCTGCTCGGCCCCGACGTGTTGGTGGCACCCGTGTACGAGGCGGGCGCCCGGGCCCGCCGGGTGTATCTGCCGTCCGGCACCCGCTGGCTCGACCCGGTCACCGGAGACGTCGTGGAGGGCGGAACGACGCTCGACGCGCAGGCCCCACTGGAACGCATCCCCGTCTTCGTACGGCAAGGGGCCGACGTCGCAGCCCGGCTCGGCTGACCTCCCATGCCGGTAGCCGGACCGCTGCCCCATCGCCCCGGCCGAGGCCACCGTGCGTCGTATCCTCCAGCGCATCGACGGCGACGCGCTGGGATACGGCCGTCGGAAGTTGGCTCGCCAGGCGCGAACGCGCCGCCGGCCAGGGAGGAGAACGACCGTGACCGGCCCCTGCCCTCCCTCGCCGTGGACGGCAAGACCCTGCGCGGTACCCGCCGCACCCGAAGTCACGAACTCCCGCCATCTGACGGAGCGTCAGCCAAGGACACTCACGAAAGCGCTCCTGACCAGCAGGAATAGCGAACTGCAACTGGAGTACTGGTAGGACTCCGTTAGGTCTGTGTGTTGACCTTCTTCAGGGGCACCGTGAGCATGTGGACGCACATGAAGTGAACCGTGTCCGGGCGACGTTGGCGCTGGGATCCGGTTCCGGTGCGCCGGCGGATCGCCGAGCGGCTGGTTCCTCAGATCAGCCCGGACGCCTGGGCGGTCGACGACGTGTCGTTCCCCAAGGACGGCAGGATGTCGGTGGGGGTGGCTCCTCAGTACTGCGGTGCGCTGGGCAAGCAGGCCAACTGCCAGGTTGCGGTCAGCGTGCACGCGGTCTCCGATGCGGCCTCGTGCCCGCTGAACTGGCGGCTGTTCCTGCCCCAGGAATGGGCGGATGACGCCGTCCGGCGCCGGCGGACCGGCATGCCGGAAGACGTCGGGCATCGGGAGAAGTGGCGCCTGGCGCTGGACGCCCTGGACGAACTGGCCGGATGGGGACTGGTGCCGCCGGTCGTGGTGGCCGATGCGGGCTACGGCCAGAACGCGGACTTCCGTGCCGCCCTGGCCGGGCGGGGACACGCGTACGTGGTCGGCATCCGTGGTGATCTGACCGTCCAGCCGCATGACGCAGTCCCTGATACCCCGGCTTGGTCCGGCAACGGCCGGCGGCCGGTTCCCCGCTACCGGCAGCCGGCAATGACGGTGGCGGAACTGGCAGCGGCCGCCGGACGGGAAGCCTTCGAGGAGGTGACCTGGCGGGAAGGCTCGCGCGGCCCGATGGCCTTCCGCTTCCTCGCGGTGCGGGTCCGGCCGGCCGGGGTGCGCCCGCGTCGGCTGGCCCGGGCGGCCGCGGTGGCCGGCCACGGCGCTGGGACGGTGTCCTGCCCCAGGTGCGGCTGCTGGCCGAGTGGCCCGACGGCGAGGACGAACCGACCCGGTTCTGGCTGTCCGACCTGCCCGCCACCACCCCGATCCCGGAACTGGTCCGCCTGGCGAAGATCCGCTGGCGCATCGAGCACGACTACCGCGAACTCAAGCACGGCCTGGGACTGGACCACTTCGAAGGCCGCTCCTGGCCGGGCGGGCACCACCACGCCACCCTGGTCACCGCCGCTCACGCGTTCCTCACCGAGCAGCGGCTGGCCCCAAAAGCCGACACAACGGACTCACCCTCTACCAGATCCTCGACGCCCTCCAGGACCTGCTGAACTGCGCCGCCCCGGGCGATGAGGTCGCTGAAAAGGGCTCTCAGCGCCTCGCCCGCGGGGGTGAAGGTGTTCATCAAAGGGCCCTGGGCGAGGGCGTTGGCGGCCAGCAGCGCCGAGACCGGCCGGCGCTCGCGGTCGTAGTCGGACACCCCGTCGACCAGCGCGTCCGGGGCCCAGCCGTGGTGCTCGGCGGCGAGCTTCCAGGCCAGGTTGGTGGCGTCCTGGAGCCCGGCGTTGAGGCCCTGGCCGCCCGCGGGCAGATGGATGTGCGCGGCGTCACCGGCGAGCAGCACCCGCCCGGACCGGTACCGGTCGGCGTGCCGGGTGCTGTCCGTCGCCTGCGAGATCCACGCGGCGGCGCGTACGCCGCAGTCGGTGCCGGTGATCCGCCGCAGCGTGGCGCGCAGCTCCGCCAGTGGCAGCGGCCGCGCGCGCCGCTCCCGCACCTGCTCGGCGGTGAGGCCGGTGTCGGCCGCCTCCGTGCCGAAGACGCGGTACAGGCCGTCGGTCAGCGGCAGGACGCTCACGTTGCCGGTCTCGCGGTACCAGCGGTGCACCGGCCCGACGGGCGGATCGGCCGCTCCACGTCGGCGGCGAAGGCGACGAGGGTGGGCGGGGTGCCGGGGAAGCCGATGCCCGCCAGCCTGCGGACCAGGCTGTGGGCGCCGTCCGCGCCGACCACGTAACGGGCCTCGCACACCCCCTTCGGGGTGTGCACCCGCACCGTGTCCGCGTCCTGTTCGAGCCCGGTGACGGGCCGCCCGTAGTGCACGGGGACGCCGCGGTCCCGCAGGTGGTCGGCGAGCGCCCGCTCGGTGCGCGCCTGCGGGATCGGCAAGGCGAACGGGAAGGGTGTGTCCAGCGCCGAGTAGTCCAGCATCGACGGCAGTGCCGCGAAGTGCGCGTGCGGCGTCGGCCGCCCCTGGTCGAGCAGGATGTCGGACATGCGCCTGCCGTCGGCCCCCAGCATGTGGCGAGCACCTCCAGCGTGCGGGGGTGCACCGTGGTGGCCTTCGAGTGCACGCTGGGCCCCTCGTCGCGCTCGAAGACCTGGACGGCCACTCCGGCGGCGTCCAGCAGTGCCGCGGTCGGCAGCCCGACCGGACCGGCCCCCGCCACGGCGACATCGGTGTTCACCGGCCGGCTTCCCGCGGGCACAGCAGCAGGATCCCGGCGGTCAGGCCGGTGGTGGACGCGGCGTGAAGGGCGAGCGCCGTGCGGTTGGGCGCCCACACGCCGGTGGTCGGCCCGCCGGACCACATGGCCGCCGTGAAACCCGGCCGCCGCGGCGGCCATCCCCCGCCACATCGCGCGCCCGCGCCGCGGCCCCGCAGGACGCCGATCGCGACGGTGCCCAGCGCCCCGGCGGTGATCAGGGTCTCCCGCGCCATGTGGTACTGCACATGGCCCTTGCCGTGGCGCACCTCCGGGACGCGGTAGGTGTCGTCCGTGATGTGGGTGACGGTCTGCCAGAGCGAGGGCAGGGCGGCCGCGATGCCCTCGGCGGTGACCAAGGCGCCGATGTTCTCCCGAGCAGCCCTCATGCCCCCGCTGTAAGACGCAGACCGAACTGCGGCTGGTGCCACCGCTGTCCGCGGAGCGCCGGCGCCGCTCAACGACGACCTCCGCACCGTGCTGCTCGCCCTGGAGAGCGACGGCCACTGCCGCCCTCGCGCCGTCGTCCGGGACCTTGTACCAGGACAGGTGGGCACGGGCGAGGGGGCGGTCGGCTCGGCGGCCAGGGTGTCGCCGTCCGTGCCCGCGTCCGACGCGGTCGAGGGGACGGGCACCACATAAGCGCGCAGGCTCGTGTCCCCGGCCGGTCGCCGCACGGCGCTGACCGCCGCCTCGAACACGCGCGGGTGGGTCTCCAGGAGCCGCTCGACCTCGCCCGGCACCACGTTCCGCCCGCCGATCACCTCGACGTCGTCGAGCCGCCCGTGGACGCGCACGACCCCGTCCTCGTCGAGCGACGCCAGGTCCCCGGTCGGCCACCAGGTGTCGGTGAGCTGATCGGGGCCGGGGCTGCTCCGGGCGACGCCGCGGGTGGCGGGAGTACCTCCCCTGCGCTCGTCACCTGCCGCAGTCGGCCGAGCACCTCGGCGCGGCCGGGCTCCAGCAGCAGCCGCGCCAGGAAGCTCGGCTGCGCGAACAGGGTGGTGACCCGGTGGCGGCCCACCCGGCCCGCGCGGTCAGGAACGTTCGAGGGCCGGGTGCAGCGCCTCGCGGATCCTGGCCGCGGCCGCCTTGGCGGCGGTGTCGAAACGGCGGCTCAGGGCGTAGAAGTTGAGGTAGCCGTGGACGAGGTCCGCCTCGCGGTGCAGCGTCACGGGGACTCTGGCCGCCTTGAGATGGCCGGCGAAGGCCTCCCCCTCGTCGCGCAGCGGGTCGAAGCCGGCGGTGGTGACGGTGGCGGGCGCCGTGTCGGGGTGGACCTCGGCGAGCAGCGGGGAGAGAGCCGGATCGGAGTGGTCGGCGCCGGGCGCGTACTGCTCCTTGAACCACTCGATCTCCGCGTCCGTCAGCACGAAACCCTCGGCGAACAGGGACCGCGAGGGGTGCCGGGTGGTCAAGTCGGCCGCGGGATAGAACAGGACCTGGTGGACGGGGCCGGGGCCGCCCCGTTCGGCGAGCGTCTGGCACAGCACGGCCGAGAGGTGGGCGCCGGCGCTGTCGCCGCCGACGGCGATACGGGACGGGTCGGCATCCAGCTCCCCGGCGTGTTCCCGGGCCCAGGCGAAGGCGGCCAGGGCGTCGTGCCAGGCGGCCGGATGCGGGTGTTCGGGGGCCAGGCGGTAGTCGACGGACAGGATCGCGGTGCCGGAGTGGTGGGCGAGGAAGCGCAGCACCGCGTCGTAGGAGTCGATGCTGCCGATGACCCACCCGCCGCCGTGGAACCAGACCAGCAGTGGCCCGGGGCCCGAACGCCCGCCGGGCTGGTAGAGCCGGGCGCGCAGGGGCTGTTCCCCCGTGGGGATGGTGATGTCGCGGCTGCGCACCGAGGGGATGGGGGCACCGCGCAGCAGGGGCGCACCGTCCTCCATGGCCTTGCGGGAGGCCGCGGGGGACGCGTCGACGACCATGCGGGTGCCGGTGCGCCGGCCGAGCACGGCCATGAGTTGGGCGTCGAGGGCGAGGGTCTGCCCGTCGATGCTGATGGGGGCGCCCGCGAGACGCCGCTTGAGCGCGGTGGGCAGCCGGAACACGGTACGCATCACCTGCCGCTGGACACGGGCACGCGGCGGCAGGGGGCGGGGGGTCACGTCGGGGGATGGCATGGGGGTCACTCCGGAAGGTGGTGAAGCATCAGCTCTCTGGCGTGCCGTCCTGCGGGGTACCGGCCGCGGGGTGGCGGCCTCCCGCGGGCCGTGCCCGGCTCGGGGTCGCCGAGCCGGGCACGGCGCCGGACGGGCGGGTGCGGACAACGTACCTCGCGGTCAGTTCCTGTGCGTGCGGGCCCTGTTGGGCCGGGTGTGCGGCACCCTGGCGGGGGTGGCGGCGTGGGCCCGCGGTCGTAGCGGGGCGTCGGTCAGCCCAGCCGGTGCGCGTCGCGCCGCTGCGCGGCGGTCAGGCAGCGGTACGGCATCGGGGCGGAACTCGCGGAGCGGGGCCTTCCCCGGTTCTGAGTTTCGGCGGATCCATCACGCCTCCGGGCCCGGGCGGCAAGCGGAGAGTGCTGTTGACCTGCAACGATGGGACTTGTCGAGGATCCTGTCAGTTGCGAGGAAAGAAGCACTCTCCAGTGAAGTAGCGTAGCGGGTTGTATCCGCGTGTCCGTGTCGAGGGCGGCGGCCGTGGGGTGGTCTTGCAGGCCGGGTCGGTGCTGCTGGTCGGGACGGTCCGCAAGTGCGGTCTGGAGGCCGCGATATCGGCGGTGCTGAAGCCGTGGC